>JAHDCK010000006.1 GCA_020629915.1 Saprospiraceae bacterium | reverse complement strand
GTGCCTAATCCGAAATGCGTCAACAGGTTTTTAACCTGTGTTAATGCGGTTAAAAACCGCTACGAACGTTTCGGCGTAGGTGAAACCTACGCCAGTCTATTTTTTTATATTTGTTCCATGCCCAGTAGTATATAATAAAATTTGTTACTGTGTACTAAGAAGCTGTTTGAATTTGATCTTTTTTTAATATTAGGTCTCTTTTTGTCTTACTCTTCGGCTATTTTTTCGTCCATAGCTTTGGCTATGCACTCAAAAATGACCCTCGATTAAAACAAAAATAGCCTATAATATTTTAAAAAACATAAACTCAAACAGCTTCTAAGGTGTTGAATTTACCCAATAACTACTATCCCCGTAAAATTCCTTTTTCCAAATGGGAACAGTGCGCTTGAGTTCGTCAATTAAAAATCGGGCGGCCTCAAAAGCGGTGTCCCGATGCTTGGAAGTCACCGCAATATAAACGACGGCTTCTCCAATTTGTTTTTGTCCTACAACGTGCACGATGACCATTTTGTGGATAGGCCATTTTTCATTGGCCTTATCTGCGAGCTTTTGCATTTCTGCTAAAGCCATGGGTTCGTAGGCTTCAAAGTCCAGACCTGTTACCGTTTTGCCCTGAGAAAAATCCCGGACAGTTCCGGTGAAGGCAACGGTGGCTCCACTGCGATCATCTGCCAGGAAGTTTTGATATTCTTCCCGGATTAAAGGAGTGTCAATTATTTTTATAATAAAATTATTCATGTTTTAAGAATATTATCCTCCGGCATAAGGAGGCAACAAAGCCACTTCGTCCCCATTATGAATAAAGGTTTGTTCATTGGCCAGTATATTATTCACCGCTACCTTAATCATTGGAAAATCGCTTAACTCAGGATAATTTTCATATACTTTTTTAATCAGTTCATTTGCTGTCATTGCATTTCCGGTATCTGCTATCTGAACAGACGATTGTTTGATTTTGTCCTTTAACGCTCCAAATAATTTAACTTCCATATAATTTCTAATTATATAAACTATAACATCACTAAAGACTTTTATCTATGGTAAAACAAAAAGTGCTTCCTTTTCCAGGCACAGAGTCAAAGGAAATTTCGCCGCCGTGCCTTTGTATAATTTTCTGGCAAAAGGAAAGCCCCATTCCCGTTCCGCCATATTTAGAATTAGGGTTGAGTTGGGTAAAGGGTTTAAAGATGTCCTGATTTTTATTTTTTATACCTATTCCATTATCTTTTATAAAAAATTTCCATTTATTTTTAAAATCTGTTACTCCAATTTCCACCTTTGCCTCCTCACCTTTATCTGAAAATTTTATGGCATTGCTAATGAGGTTTTGAAACACTCTTTTGATTTTTATGGGATCAGCCCGCAGCACCGGAAGCGGTTCCACAATTTTAACTTTCACATTTTTATCATCTGCCTGATGTCTCAAAATGGTCAACACTTCCTCTGCAATTTCCTGAGCATTTATTTTAGAAATATTTAATTTTTGAGAATTTACTTTAGAATATTGAAGCAAGTCATCAATTAAGTTGGACATCTTTTGGCCATTGGATTCTATAAACTCAAAATATTCCTGTTCCTCCTCATTTAACTTATCACCAAGTTTTACTTTCAACAAAGAGGAAAAACTATTAATCAATCGAATGGGTGCTTTCAAATCATGGGAGGCGATATGAGCAAATTGAGTCAATTGAATATTAGACTCAATGTATTCTTCCAGTTCCTTGTTTTTTTGTAAAATGGATTTTTGGTTGGCTTCTAATTCTTGCCGGTAACGTTCCATAAATACATTGCTCAAGTTGGAAATTAAAAACAAGCAAACTAAAAATCCAATCGTTATCAAAATGCTAACAGGCAACAAGGAATCATAAGTTTCAGGAACAGAAAATTGATAATTTTTATATACACATAAAACACATCCAATAATACAAGCCAAAAGATACAGCACCCGTATTTTAAAATCATGAAAAAACAGAATGGCCACTCCGAGGAAAATGGGAAACCCCAAGGCCCAGGGCAAAACGACCAAATGCGTAAAACTCATACTCAAGAAAATGCCCATGTAACCCAGTAACAAAAAATGAAGCCCGAAGTCTGATTTCATTTTAAAATACAAAAGGTAACTGATAATTCCTACAACAGATAATCCAACAGAAGTACCAATCACATACGCATCCCGAAAAAACAAAAACGCAAATATTAAAATGAAGACATTCGTGGCCAGCCCTATCAAAATAGTCTGCCACACCAGCTTGGTTAAATATGTCTTTTTAAATTCGTCGTACATTATATTACTTGGGCTCTAAATGATTTCATTTGGTTGTAGTTTGAGATATGTTCAATTTTTTTTCAGACAAAAAACCCAGCTTGTTGCTGGTGTCAGGTGGGACACCTGACACGAAACCTCTTTTCCCGTCAGGTGTCCCACCTGACGGTTTCAGGGCAATCATCTTTTTTGACCAAATGAAATCATTTAGAGCCATTACTTGTTCCCTAAGACAAAAATAATACAATTTTCTTTTTAATTTGTCATTACTTTTTCAGTGAACATCGTCTTGTCTTTTTCAAATTCAGGCTCAATTATTGTTAAAACTACTGTATGTTACCGCACAATGATTATTTCATTTTAGCAAAAATATTCCAACCGGAGACGGAACTTTTGGTGCATCTCCATCCTACGGAGGTTTGCCAACTGCCTGATGGAAAAATGCCTGTTTTGAATTTTCATTCTACAGAATCTTTTATAAAATTTAATAAAAAAAATACGAAAAAAATTGTTGCCATAAATCATCTGAGCCACTCAGATGAGTTTAAGGCGATCGATTTTCCTGTTTTTCATTTTGTGCCAACAAAAACACCTACTCAATCTTTTTCCTATATTAATAATCCAGATAAAACTATTCGCTGGATTTTTCCTTCTGAAAATCGCTACCCGGTTTTTTTGGGTTTGTATAATGGCAGCGGATGGCGAGGTTGGTTGTTTCGACAAATATTCAAGCGGGCATTTCAATTGGGTTTAAAAAATCAGGTTGCCAGTGGGCAGTTCTTTTTACAAAATGCCCCTGAATATTTTAAATATAAAAAAGAAAGGGAGTTAGCTATTTTCACCGGGACGAAGGGCGACAATCGCAAGGCTGTTTTGGCCAGGCAATCGGGTGAGGATATTTCGCATTTCACAAAAATGCCCCTGACTAAAAGTGCTAATAAGATTGTAGCTCAAGAAGGAAAAATTTTAAAACGCCTTCAGCAATATAGCTTTGAAAAAATGACTTTCCCCGTTGCAGAAATCACTAAGGAAGGATTGCAGCAAAAAAATATTCGTCCTGAAAAAATACTTCCGGGAGATAATTTTAGCGATTTACATCTGGAAGTTTTAAATGAATTATTTTACAATACTAAAACTTCGTTTCCCTATTCTAACCTTCCTGCTGCCAAAGAAATCAGAACCAATCTGGAGCAATTATCCAAAATAACTCCTGTAAATAATTTAAATAAAAATGATATTAATTTTATTTATAAAAAATTAAATCGACTGGAAGATGATTTGCTAAAAAATACGGAGCCAATTCCGCTTTGTCTGGCGCATGGAGATTTTACGCCCTGGAATATGTATGTGACTCAAGATAAAATTGCCGTTTACGACTGGGAACTGGCCGAGGATTTGCCCTTGCTTTTTGATGCCTTTCATCATATTTTTCAAACACATATTTTAGTAAAACGTTCTTCTACAGAAATCATTTTACAACAAATAAATGCGCTTTCAGCAAATGGACTGGTGCAAAAAATGCTACAAGAAACTCAGGGAGATTTTCAGATTTTATTTAAGTTTTATTTATTAAAAAATATCAGTTACTATACAGTTCGTTATACCCAGCAAAATCCTTTACACGCCCAGGCGCATTGGTTGATTCAAACCTGGAAAGAGGTTTTGGAAAGATTTACTTCTGATTAATATTTATAAACATTTCACAATTTCTAATAACTCAGCACCAATTTCTGCACACCACGCATTTCTCCTTTTCGTATTTCTACAAAATAAATACCATTGGATTGATTACTCAAATCCAAAGAGATGGATTGTCCCATTTCACCTGTTGAATTTAAAACAGTTTTTCCTAAAATATCCATAACCCGAATTTCTATTGCTCCGGTTTCTTCGGAATTTATAAACAACTCAAATGTTCCAGTCGTCGGGTTAGGTGAAAGGTTCATTTTTGCATCTAAGGAATTAATATTCTTAGTACTCACATAATTTAACATCGTAGAACGAGGTCCTTCCAAAACAGCTCGCATCAAGTCCACTTGCTCTTGTGTGAAAGCCACCTGACAAGGTTCATCAGAATAATCCATATAATTTTCCCACATATCTATCATATCTCCTGCTCCGTCATTGCAGGTATTTGCAGCAGGAGAACAGCCATCTCCTGCCTGGGAGGAATTGGCCGTATTAGGAGTATCTTCAATACCATCATCCACGGTACAGCCATCCTGTCCCGTCAATATATCAGGATCTCCCCATATATGTCTTAATCCAAGATAATGTCCAATTTCGTGTGCTGTAGTTCTGCCTTCAAAGGAAAGGGTTCCCAGATTTTGATCGGTATAAGTTCGGTCACGCCCGCCAAAGGCCGGGTAGTGAATCACCACGCCATCATAGGCCGGATTGCCAAAAACTTCCAGAGCTTCCGGAGGCCAGTTATTGATTTCCGGGTAGTCTGCAAGGTTGATTGGAGGCGAAGCATAGCCCAGGATTTGGCCCAGGATAAGTGGGCCAATTGCTAAAGGTTGTATATTACACACCCAAATATTTAAATACGTTTCCGTGTCCCATGCAGAGCTTCCACCGTTGTTGCTGTCTTTAAGCGTAGCATCTGAAAAGCCGCCCGTGAGAAAATCTATTCCAAAAGTCTCCGAGGTTTGCACTCGCTCGATATGCACCAATTCAAATTCAATTTCTGCATCTCCGGCGATGGCATCAAACTCCGAACGAAGATTGGCGAAGTCGGAGTTAAGTGCCCGATAATCTTCATTCAAAGCATCAATTTGATCGTATATCAATTGATCATCTATATTTTCCTGAGGCTCATTCCAAACAACATGAACAACAACGGGCAGGGTGTAAACCACTCCTGCATTTTTATTATTCATTTTTTCCTTGGCATCTTTGAATGTTTTATCTACCAGTTTTTTATATCCTGGCAAGTGTTTTTCTATATTATTTAAATATAAATTATGTCCACATCTTTCATCGTGCTGGTGATCCTGAGCCAACATAATTGTGGTAGAAAAAAGCCCTAGTAAAAGTATTATTATTATTTTTTTCATAATGTAAAATTTCAAATTTTGAATCTTCCCTTTTTTCTTTATTTTTGAGGATGCTACAAAATAAATATTTCTGGATAATTATTTTTGCTTTCCTGTTTTTTCTTTCTCAGGATTACTGGAATTTTGGCCCGGTTGACCATTTAATGTGGTTTGGGCTGCCGGGTTGGCTGTATTATTCAGTATTGCTACAACTTGTTTTCGTACTTTTCTTATATATATTTTCTAAAAAATTCTGGAAATAAACCTATACGACCTGAGGTAATTTCGTTTTGCTGAGATTGTAAATCATATCCTCTGTCATCCTCGCCAAATCGTATTCCGGTTTCCATCCCCAATCTTGTGTTGCCTGACTGTCATCAATACTCTGCGGCCAATTATCCGCAATGCCCTGACGAAAATCTGCTTTGTAATCCATGACAAATTCCGGGATATGTTTTTGAATTTCCCTCGCCAGCTCCCCCGGCTCAAAACTCATTCCCGACAAATTATAACTAGAACGTATTTTAATTTTATCACTATCAGCTTCCATTAGTTCCAGGGTAGAACGAATGGCATCCGGCATATACATCATCGGCAAATACGTTCCTTCATTTAAAAAACACGTATATTTTTTATGCTCTAATGCCTGATGAAAAATATCCACGGCATAATCCGTCGTGCCTCCTCCCGGCAAGGCTTTGTAAGAAATCAAACCCGGATAACGCAAACTGCGAATGTCCACGCCTTTAGTCAGGTGATAATATTCTGCCCATCGTTCTCCGGCCAGTTTGCTGATACCGTAAACGGTCAGTGGATCGGCGACGGTGGTTTGAGGTGTATTTTGCCGGGGCGTATTCGGGCCAAAAACAGCAATGGAACTTGGCCAAAATATTTTTCGTATATTTTTTTCTACGCTAACATTTAGCACATTAGCGAGACTCTCCATATTCAGTCGCCAGGCAAATCCGGGATTCTGTTCGCCCTTGGCAGAGAGGATTGCAGCCAGGAGATACACTTGGGTAATTTTGTGTTTTTCTACTAAATAGCGCAGGCGATCTTTGTCCAGGATATTCAGGTGTTCATACCACCCCACCTCATTTTTCAGATTTCTGGGTTCTACAATATCTGTTGCCATCACGCAGGAATCTCCATACATTTTGCGCAGGGCAAGCGTCAGTTCTGTCCCGATCTGTC
Source organism: Saprospiraceae bacterium (assembly GCA_020629915.1). Taxonomy (GTDB): domain Bacteria; phylum Bacteroidota; class Bacteroidia; order Chitinophagales; family Saprospiraceae; genus JAHDCK01. The sequence continues at coordinate 30,283 of JAHDCK010000006.1, read as the reverse complement.
CGAGGGCACCGACGATCAAAATTTTATCCTTACTCATCTTTTTTGGTTAGTTCTGTTTTACAACACCAAATTAGACAATTCTTATTAAATGGTTTCATTTTTTTTATCTTTGGTGTACAACTGTCTTCAAAATATCCCTTTTTATAAGTTTGGTTATTGATTATTGGCATTCGGAAAAACCGGAACAGCAAATTCCACCTCTACCTCTTTGGCTAATTTTAATATTAAAATATACAATTCGTGCTTAGCTGCCATTTCCTGACCCCATCCCGGCACATCCAGATAAGTCATCAGGAGCACTTGCAATGCCGATTGGTCAATTCCATTTAGATGGACTTCCAGAATATCCTTATTGGTATTCGGATACTCTTCCAGTATTTTACGGACACCTGCAATGAATTGATCAATCCGCGCTGGCGGGGTCTCCATCTTCAAGGCAAGCTGCGCACGAAACAACCGATACTTCCGAAGTCCTTTATTATCTATTACTTCATTGACGAGTTTTCCGTTGGGAACGGCAATCAGAGAATTTTCAATTGTCCTGATTCTGGTAGAACGAAATCCAACTTCTTCTACTGTGCCCGTACCACCGGAGAAGGTAACAGAGTCTCCGATTTGAAAGGGTCTATCCACAAATATCATTAAAGAACCTATAAGATTTTTTACAGTATCCTGAGCTGCTAGTGCCAGTGCCAGTCCTCCGATAGAGACGCCTGCAATCAGGGCAGTTACATTTACATTTAAAGTATTTAAAATATAAATAACACCCCAGATTACGATCAGCACATCCAGCAACCTCCTGACAATCGGTACGAGTTGATCATCCATTGTACTCGCCGTACTCTTAGCAAATTTTTCAAAATATAATAAAACGAAATCTACCAATCTCAAGGCCAGAAGAATAAACAGCACAGCCGAAAAAATAGTAATAGCTTTATTTGCCCATTCGCTGATGTGAATATTCAGATGTAAGACAGGCAAAAATATTCTAAAAAAATACATAGCAAAAAGCATACTTCCATACCTTGCGATTTTTAATATTAATTTTGGTCGCAGGTATTCTGTCCCCAATCGCGTCGCAGAAACCCTTCGGATAAATCCCTGAAAAACTTTTAATAAAATTAAATATAAAATAAAGGCTAATAAAAAAAGAATCCCAAATCCTACTACCTGCCAGACGAACAAGCCCGCCACTTTGGAGTGACCAAACCGGGGCATGAGGTTCATCAGCCAATCACTTCCCAGCGGATAAGTTTCCTTGTGCAGCATTTCTATCAAACTGACAGTTCCGGTAGAATAATACCAGCCATCCTTGATTTTTTCAACTGAAACTTCCGGCAAATAGTCTGGAAACAAAACATATTTCATTTTCAAATTACTACTATCGCGATAATTATTATCTCTGGGCAAAATTTTCAGATTGACCTTCAATCCTTTCCCATCCAACACCTGCTTGAGCCGAACCGCTAGTTTCTTTCGCTCTTCCACATCTTCTACTCCATGTATCGATCGTGCGGCTTGTTCCGGGTTAAAAGAATCCGGCTGGAGATAAAAAAGATGATTGTAAACGGCTTGATAAGGGGATTCAAATTTGGAGGGCAACTCAGTCGGTGGCTGAGCCAAAATACCTTTTCCGATTATTATAAAAATAATTAAAACACATATTTTATTCATAAAACTATTTTTCATGGTTGGTTTTTGAGTAAAGCATTTATTTTTGCTAAATTTAGCTTTAAATTTAATAAAATATTCTATTTATGGAACCCATGTTTTTACTCACCATGCCGGATTTTGCTTCACCTGAAATCTGGATGAGTCTGCTTACTCTTACTTTTCTTGAAATCGTTTTGGGTGTGGATAATATTATTTTTATTTCTATTGCTGCCAACAAACTGCCGGAAAGCCAACAAAAACGCGCTACGAATATCGGGTTAGTTTTAGCCATGGCGATTCGGATTTTACTGCTCTTCGGTATCAATATTCTCATTGCGATGGAAAAGCCCTGGTTTAGTATTGACCTCTTCGGGAAGCACGCTGGCTTCTCCGGGCAAAGCTTGATCCTCATTGCCGGAGGGTTGTTTCTTCTCTACAAATCCGTTACGGAAATTCATCACAAACTGGAAGGTCATACGGAAACAGAGGGCGAAGCAAAAGCCAATAAAAAATATGCGTCCTTTACGAGTGTGATTACACAAATCACTATTATTAATATTGTTTTTTCCTTTGACTCTATCCTGACAGCAGTTGGGATGACAAATGGATTAGATGGCGCATTGGTCATTATGGTCATTGCGGTCGTCGTTTCCGTAGGCATTATGATGGCCTTTGCTATACCGGTTGGTCGCTTCGTGAATCGTCACCCGACTATCCAAATGCTTGGAATGTCTTTCCTTATACTCATTGGATTTTTGCTGATAGCGGAAGGGGCGCACATGGCTCATCTCATCGATGGAGCGATTCCGAAAGGATATTTATACTTCTCCATTGCCTTTGCCTTGATGGTAGAATTTTTAAATATGAGATTGCGTAAAAAAGACAAGCCGGTGCAGTTACATGGTATTCCGGAGCAGGCTGTCAATGAAGGAATTATCGAAGCCAAGAAAGGATAAATTTAATATAAAAATATTTCATGCCCTGCTTGTATAAGCGGGGCATTTTTATATATGTCAAAAAACCTTAAAATACTTGTCATCCGTTTTCATGCCCTGGGGGATGTGTTAATCACATTGCCCTTTTTAAATGGCCTGCGGCAATTGCTTCCCGATGCGCAGATCGATCTAATCACCGTGAAAGACAACGCTAAAGTCCATCAAAACACTTATATTTTTAATAATATTATAAAAATTAAAGGCAATAAAAATGCAAAGGCTATGTTCGCCTATAATTTATTAAAAATCCCGCAGTTACTCTTGAATGGTTATGATATCATTCTGGATTTACAAGACGATAAAAAATCAAAATTGGTCAAGTTTTTTCACAGGAATAAAAAGATCAGCACCTTTGAAAAATTTTCTCCAAAGTTTGCCGGAACCCGTTATCTTGAAGGAATTCAAAAAGGGGAATTTGACATAAATCCTGATTTCAATATAAAAATAAAAAATGCGAATGCCGGATTGGAACTATTGCAAAAAGCAGGTTATACCAATGAACAGCTCATCCTCTTGAATCCTGCGGGTTTTTTTTCCAGTCGAAACTGGCCGCTTGAAAATTATATCAATTTAATTAAAATTATTAAAAATAAATTTTTACATCCATTTAAAATCTTATTGCTCGGCGACAAAAGAATTGCAGAAAAAAGTCGTATAATAGAAAAAACTTTTCCAAAAGATACTATCAACCTTGTAGAGCAAACCAATATCCTGGAAGCTTTTGCTCTTTTAAGAAAAGTGGCAGTTATGGTTTCGGAGGATTCAGGATTGGCACACATGGCCTGGGTACAAGGTGTAAAGACAGTTTTGATGCTGGGTTCTACAAGGGCAGACTGGACCGCTCCCCCCTACCCTCATGTTATAAACCTTACGAGTTCTGATCTCGCATGCGGAGATTGTATGCTGGCTAAATGTAAACACGGTGACGTGCGTTGCTTAACCAGATATTCCCCTAAGTTTATATTTGAAAAAATAAAATTTTTATTAAATGAATCCTGAGTCATTTGAAAAAAATTATATCGAAATCCGAAAAAAGGAAGGTCTGTTTTTTACGGATGAACAGGTAAGGCGGTTGCCGGAGGTGGCTGAGCATGACCCACATTTTGACAAGTGGACAATCCGAAAAAAAACAACAAACAATTTAATTGCATATTTAAAAAATAAATCATCCTTTAAAACCATCCTGGATCTTGGTTGTGGAAATGGCTGGATGACAGCGGCCCTGGCCCAAAATATTCCGGCAGAAATTCATGGCTGGGATGTCAATCAAACGGAACTCGATCAGGCGCAACGCATTTTCAATACTTCTAATTTACATTTTAAATATCAGGATGTTTTTGATAAAAATATTATCACCCGGTTTGATTGCATTGTCGTTTGTAGTGCCATTCAGTATTTTTCGGATTTCGATAAAATTACAGGGCGATTATTAGCATTGCTCAATAAAAATGGTGAAATTCATATATTGGATTCTCCATTTTATAAAGAAAATGAAATAGCAAAAGCAAAAAAAAGGACAGTAGATTATTATACAAAACTGGGGCATCCGGAAATGGCGCAATACTACTTCCACCACACAATAGATTCAATTAAAAATTTCTCACATAAAATTTTATACCATCCAAATACGTGGCAAAATAAGCTCATCAGAAAACTGGGAAAAGCAAGAAGTCCCTTTCCCTGGATTTGTATCTATAAATAACGGTGCATAGCGATACGGGACAAATTGATTTTCATATATGTTTTAAATCCCTTCCAACTCAGGTGTTGATTGTTTTGCTGCATCTGATACCACTTCATCGAATTGACCACCCAGTTAGTCGCATACGGATAAAACTTTCTTGGATAAGTTCTTTTAAAATCTATTTCCCGATCTGTAGATTGATTCCAGTCCGGACGCTCCGTTATGTCTCTTTCAATTTCTGTAAAAAGGCTCGTTCCTTTTATCGGATAAGCCGTCGTAATCGTAAAATGAGTGGGATTAGATCGCTGCAAATGATTTAAAGTTTCTTTAATATCTTCCATTGTTTCACCCGGATAACCCAGCATAATAAAAGTCCCGGCTTCCATCCCCGCCTGCTGAGTCGCTTGTATCATATCCGATACCTGTTCCGTTTTCACCCGACGATCCATCGCATCCAAAATGCGCTGCGAACCGCTCTCCGCCCCTATCCAAACCCTAAAACATCCAGATTCTTTCAATATTTTAATCACCTCTTCATTCATTCTATCCGCACGGGAAATACACTCGAATGGAATTTGTATATTATTTTTCCTTAATTCATCCCTAAAAGCCATCAACCATTTATGACTCACCGTAAAGACATCATCCACAAACCAAATTTGATCCGGGTTATATGTTTTTTTCAATTCTATCAACTCTGCCACAACGGATTCCACCGGACGGCGGCGGTAGCTTTGTCCGTAAACGGCCGTGCTGCACCAGCGGCAAGTATAGGGACAACCCCGCTGGGTACTTACAGAAACAGCACTTCGTCCGTGATGTTTTTTCCAGGTTTCCAGGTATTTGTGCAGGTCGATTTTTTTGCGATTGGGTAAGGGCAGTTGAGAAACCGGGCGGAGGTGCGACCGCTTGTTTGTTTTGACTACATCGCCTTGTTCATCCAAAAATGCCACGCCGTCAATATGCCCAAACTGCTTCATAAATCCCTGCTCCCGAGCTTTGACCAGATCTAGCATGGTTTGTTCGCCTTCCCCAATGACGAGGACATCCGCTCCGGTTCCGAGATAGTTTTGGAGGTTGTAGGTAACATCCGGACCGCCGATAACCACCAGAGTATCCGAAAATTTTTTATTTGTTTTAATAAAATTAACCAGATTGACAATTTGGATTTTGGTCATCAGGTTGGTATAAATAGCAAGGACTTCGGGTGGATTTTGAAGGAGGTAATCGCGTTGAGATTTCACATCAGAAAAAGTCGTATCATAAACTTCGTTATCATACCCATGCTTTTCCAGCCAGGCACTAATGTACAAAAGCCCAAGCGGAGGGTAGGGTTTCATAATCGCCTGCTCCTTGGGATCTTCTGCAATAAAATAACCATGTGTAAAAATTATTTTCACCTTTCCTGTTTTTTGGAATACACTCAAAGATAAAACAAAGGAATCATTGTTGGGTTCATTACTTCAAAAATTCTTACTTTGAGGAAAAGTAAAATAATTGTAACATTGAGTACTCAAGAAACAGCGTACAAGAATATTTTCGACAAAATATTAATCTTTCTAATATTTATTTTACCTGTTTCTGCGGAATGGGAGGCAACTTATTTTAAGCTAAACCTTCCTTCAGAAATATTGCTACCGATATTACTCCTGTTGCTTGCAGGTCTCATTCAGAATGAGGTATTGCAATTTTTCCGATTCCCTACTACCTGGGTGGCTATGATTTTACTAGGCTGGATGTGGGTAACTGTTCCCTTTTCTTCCGATTGGCTCGTATCTGCCAAGTACACTTTTATTGCGGAGATGCACTGGGCTGTTTTTTATATAGGATTTATTTATTGGTATCTTAAAAATCCTTCTAAAGATTTTTGGTGGGTGGGAATGTATAGCTTGACATTTTGCCTCGTCATTTTTTTTAGCTGGTATAATCACGCCCAATACAATTTCAGTATTTCCACTTCTGTACTGACCGCCCGGCCTTTTTATTTTGATCATGCACAATACAGCACGGCGATGTTAATGCTCCTGCCCCTGACGCTGGTGGGCAGTATGCTACCTGCCCGTGAAAGTGGTTTGTCAAAAAATCAAAAATACCTTTCCCTGGCTTTATCTTTGATATTTATTATTGGCATTTATCTTTCTTTTTCCCGCGCCACCTGGCTGAGTGCTGCCTGTATTTTAGTTTTTGTATTTTTTATTATAATATTAAAATTTAAAATAAAGCATTTTGCCATTTTGGGAGGAAGTTTTCTTTTACTTTTTTATTTAAATTTAAACAATATAAAAAACTACATTTCCGGAAATCAGGCTATTTCAAAAACGGAAGACCTTTCCCATCATATTCAATCCATTACAAATCTAACAAAAGATGTTTCCAATAAGGAACGACTCAATCGGTATAGCTGTGCCTGGCGGATGTTTGTGGAACGTCCGGTGGCTGGATTTGGCTCCGGGACTTTTGCTTCGGCTTATCTTCCTTTCCAGCGCGAGGAAGAAATGACCCGCATCAGCGTTACCACATCCGGCGATCATCCTCCCGGCAGAGGCGGCGGCGCACATTCCGAATACCTCCAGGCACTCTCCGAAAACGGAATCATCGGTGGATTGTGCTGGCTGTTTTTTTTGGGATTTACTTTTCTTACAACTATAAAAATTTATCACTCCAAACTATCCAAAAGAAATCGCTGGATTGGATTGGCCCTTGGACTGGGTTTGCTCAGTTATTTTATTCATGCCTTTTTTAATAACTTTCTACACCAGGATAAAATTGCGATTTTGTTTTGGAGTTTTTTGGCTTGGTTGAGCATTTTATATAATAAGTAGGTGGACACAATTAACTATATGTTTTATGGCGACATCTTTTTAGTTCATACTTCGTTGAAAATACTCGCCGATGCTTAGGCATCGCCTGTGTTTTTCGCCTTGTCTGAACTAAAAATCTATCCGCCAAAAAAATAACTTATTTATGTCCACCTACTTAAATCAAATTAATCTTCCTCTTTTTTTTAAAGACTCTGAGGCAATCTATCCCCTGCCTTCTTCTTCCCTATTTGAAAAAAAACGAAAAAAAATTTCTATCAGATGCAACGTTTACATTTTCTTCTAGAATAATATAGTGTACGTTCGAACGAAATAAAATGAATTTGATTTTTTGATTTTAAAATAATGAACATGAACTTATATAGATTGTCTTTCCTTTTTTTGTTGTCTTTCACATTAATTTTTACTTCCTGTGAAAAAGATAACTTAGAAGAAGTAATTGAAGTAAAAGAAACGATTACTCCAAACCCCGGAGACGTTGCTACCGCAAACCCATTAATGTCGCGCGGACTAACAACAACCACCGGACTTGACCTGGATTGCTTTACGGTAAACTTTCCCTTTACACTAGTTGATCCCGATGGCAACCAATATCCGGTCAATGACCAAACTGACCTGGATGCACTTGGACAAGATTCCATATATATTTATTGCGATTTTGTTTACCCGATCAATGTTACTTATGAAGATGGGACGACAGGAGTGATCAACGATATTAATGAATTGTCTCAGGCATTTGCAAATTGCCTTCCAAACGGCTGGACCGATTTATTCCCGGCTTATGCCATTGGGTTTGACAACTCCTGTTACGAATTAGTATTCCCTTTAACGCTTGTTAATGACAATGGGGATTCTACCACCGTTACCAACCTCACAGAGTTCAATGCCGCCATTGCAGATGAACCCCAATACTTTGTTTTTCCATTTGATCTGCAAGATGAAGATGGAATACAAATTACCGTAAATGATATAGATGAATTACTGCAAGCGTTAGTATCATCCTGTGGGGACTTCCCGGTAGACACCGGAATTATCAACTGGGATACAGGACTGGAATATATCTACTGTTACACCGTGGCCTTCCCCCTGGATGTTGTCTTGGTAGATGGAACGGTTGTAACTGTAAATGACCACATGGAATTATGTGACCTGATGCTGATGGGACAATTTGCGGGGTATGCTTTTCCATTGACTTTGACTGCACCTGACGGAACAGTTATCGTTGTCAATAACCAGGCGGAACTAGATGCTGCTGCTAATGATTGCCCCGGAATGGGTGGCGGTGGAAATATTGGAAGTCTTGAATTACTCTTTCAGCTTTGGATTTTCTCTACGGATTTGTCTGATTGTTATACTATGAATTTTCCTATAGAACTAATTCAATTTGATGGAACCAGTATTATGGTGAATGATGCCACCGAACTCGAAAATGAAATGAATTCCAATCCAAATGTTGTGGAGGTTACTTTACCACTTTTTGTAACCCTGACAGATGGAACGATCCTCAGCATAAATGACCAAACAGATTTTGATAATTTACTTATTTCCTGTGACTAAAATTGTAATTATATAAACTGGTTTTTAGTATAACCTTTGTGTTATCAGGGCAATCCGGAAGGTGTAAACGGCAAATGGGGAAACGATCAAAACGAAACTTTTTAAAGTTTGCAACTTCCGGTTCCCAAAATTGATTTAAAAACCGATATGATAGAAAAGAGACTTATTGATTCATGTAGGAATGGGGAGCACAAGGGTTTCAAAGAATGCTATGAAACCTGTGCTCCTTATGTTTTTTCTATTATAAAAAATTATATTTCCAGACAGGAAGACAGAAAAGATGTCATGCAGGAAGTCTTTGCAAATGTCTTTCACGCTATTCATAAGTACGATGAGAATAAGGCCTCCTTTAAAACCTGGCTAAGCAGAATTACCCTGAATCAAACGATTACCTACTTGAAAAAAACAGAAAAACTAAAGCAGTTTGAAGCTCTTGAAAATGACTTTGATGTTTCGATTGAAAATGAAGATTTAGATGTGGAAAAATTAAATACTTCTGTTTTGGACAGGTTGATAAAAATGATGCCACAGGGATACCGAACGATTTTTTTATTATCGTTTGTAGAAGGCTATTCACATAAAGAAATTTCACAAATATTAGAAATCTCACCACAAACTTCCCGCTCCCAATTATCTCGTGGGTTGAAATGGTTAAAAGTACATTATAAAAAAAGTTCTTAATTTTTAAGAACTCAAATTGATTGAACATGAGTAAAGAAAATTTACATAATAAATTCAGGAAGGTAGATGAAGAACTACCCGAATACTTGTCGTGGGAAAAAATGGAAGCCGGGATTCTTTCTAAAAAGGAAGCATTAGACAAAAAGGATGATCCTAATAATAAATTTTATATACTTCTAATCTTTCTGTTATTCATTTCAGGAACAACACTTCTTTATTTTATTTCCAATAATTCTACAAAAGAAACAACTACTGCTCTGGCAAAAGTAAAACAAAATTCTGCTCCTTCTTCTATTGCAGAAATTTCAAAAACAAAGAAAACAAATTCGATTAATACTATTATAAAAGAAATCAATGCCGCAAAAAATGAAGTCTCTAATTCTAAAAACAAAATAAATTTAAATAAAAATTATTACAATAAAATCTCTGGCAATCCAAAAAAATCTTCAGAAATAAAACAAAACTTTATTCTTCCTACAAAAGAAAAAAAAGAATTATTGAGAGAGGTGAATGTGCCAGCCCGAACACGGAAATACACTCAAAAAGAGTCTGTTGCAGCAACAACCAACCCAAGTTTTTCCATTTTGAACCGATTAAAAGTGCCTGCAATAAAACCTCTTAATTATGCTTCCAATTGGGCTGGCTTCCCTTCCCACAAAAATGATCCGGAGGACAACGAAGACCCAAAAAAATCAGGCAAAGGATTTGAAATCTCTTTGACTGGCGGAATGACTTCCTGGGCCACCCGATATTCCGGGAGTAAACTTGCTGCGGAGAATTCCCTTGCGGAAAATGAAATTTTAAGTTATGGACTAGCCGCTGATTTAAGTTGGTATTTTAGAGAAAAATGGAAAATCACATCCGGAATTGAGTATCTCTCATTGGAAAGTAAACTGGATTATACTTATAAAAAAGATTCTGTTTTAACCCGCTCCCACTCAGTAACAAGCGCCCTTACAGGCAATCCACTGAGCGTACCCAACTGGTCTTCCAACCGGGAAGCTGTGGCTACCTTGCGGACAAAGCATTTTAATAAACATCAATTGATATCTATCCCTGTATTACTAACCGCTCAATTCAAAATGCCAGCCAGAAGATTTGGAGTTGAACTTGGAGCCGGGATAAAATATACCTTCCTAAGTACCAGTAAAGGAAAAACACTCCGACCGCTACCAAAAAACTCTAGTGGAGAATTTGCCCCATTTCCAATAGGACAAAGCGATTTTAGTTTTGCTAACAAGTTCTATCTGCTGGGGAATACATCTGTATTTTACCAATTAAATAAAAATATTAGTATTAAATTTTCCTCCCGAATAAGTTATGCGTTAAAAGATATTCACCTTAGCCCGGAAGTTAAATCAAATCCAATTTTATTATATAATAATATAGGAATGGATTATCGTTTTTAGCTCAAAATCTACTGCCGACTCAATCGCTCAATCTCTTTTGCAAACTGTTTTTTTCGGGGTAGATCCATTGTCACTTTGTCCAGCCAAAATTTAGCATTTTTCAAATCCCCTAGCTGGATATAAGCATAACAAATATTTAAAAATCCTTCTTGAAAATTTGGATTAATCGTCAGAACAAGCTGATAAACTGGAATCGCTTCTTTATACCTCTTTAACATCGTCAATGCATTGGCGTAGTTATTTTGAGTTTGAAAATGGTGGGGATTGAGTTCAGCTGCTCTTTTTAAAAGTGGTAACGCCTTTGCAAATTTTTCCTGGTAGTAATAACCCATCCCGGCATGAAAAGAAAATGCATTTGAAGCGGCATCAATTGGTGTCCAAAATCCATCGCCTCTTTTTCCAGCTTCAATCATTTGGTTCCAATTTTGATTATTGGTAGCAAGGATAATTTTCTTTTGCTCTTTTGCAGCCTCATACCAGTTATAACTAAAATATATACCAAATAATAAAATGGCTGCTAAAATATACCTGACAATTTTTAAACTGTTTTTAGAATTTAAATTTTTAAAATAAAATTTATCACCATAAAAAAATACAGAAAGTGCCAGAATTAACGACATATAAACCTGATGCTCGATCCGCTCCCTGGGAAAATCAAAATTGGCAATCACCACATATCCGGCTAAAACCCCAAGGAGAAGAAGCGCTTCATTTTTCTTTTGAATATCATTATTTCTAATTTGTAAAAACAAAATCCAAAAGGCCAGACCAAAAATAAAAATATATAGCAAAAACCCAACAACTCCTTGTTCCGCAAAGGCTTCCAAAAAGTCATTATGTACTCTGGTAAACGTAACATCCTGCGACTGCATCCGGTAGGCCCCCTCTACACTTTTACTAGACACAAACAATTTCCAATTGCCTCCGCCATAACCAAGTAGTGGACGATCCTTGATCAACTCCCTCGTTTTGTACCAGATAAATCTCCGTTCTGCCCCCGTCCCCTCATTCATCACCTGGCTCGGATGGTATTTTCCAAGATAATTTCCCGGCAAAATCATTAGGGCCAAAAACCCTCCAAGCAGGATGCCTGCCAAACCCAATCCCCATTTTTTATAGGGAGGTTTTAATAAAAACAAACTACTCAATCCAAGGACGAGAAATGCCAACCAAACAGAACGAGACCGAAGAATCAAAACAGGAATGACCGGCAAAAGAAAAATCAGGTAATACCATTTATTGTTTTTCTCTTTATAAAAAAGATAGAACAGTAATCCACAAATCATAAACAGAAAAGAAGAAACCAGATTTTTATGTGCTGAAAAACCATATATCTTATATACATCTTCGGAAAATATATCTCCGCCACTTCCCGACAAATTGGCAATTTGAACAAAAACAATCCCACTGGTAATGACCAACATTCCCATCAGAATATATTGTATATATTTTAAATATTCTTTTTTTATAACCATCCGAAAACAAAGAAAAGCCATCCAAGCCAGGAAAATTTTTTGAGCCGGGTAAACAGCCAATACCGGCAGATAACTCCAGGCAGCAGAGAGCAGGGTCCAAAGGTAACTCCCAAGAAAAAGAGCGTCCATCCAGTGCCACCGGAAGTTTTTCGGAAATGGTAAAAAAAGGATGCTCAGCAACAAAAGAATATTGCCGCCTAAAAAACGAACTTCTAAAAATTCATCCGGACAGGCTGAAGAACGGAGCAAGGAAACCCCAGCCAGTAAAGCCACTAAAAAAAGCAGGGCCTTTTGTTTTTCTTTCATCTGGTATTTTGGTTACTTTTTTCCCAAAATATGACATTTTTGGGGATTAACTTACATTTTTTTTTTACCTTGTTAAAATCTTGTAATGACCTGCTTTATAACAACACTTCCCTTTTCCTGATAACAAACTAACCATTATATTGTAATACTCAATTTGTTGAATATAAAAAACTTGTATTTTTTTATTTTCTTATGACAACATCGAATCCCAATAAACCTTCTCTTGTACTTGAACAATGCCTTTGCCCCTTGTTCTACTTCGATGTATTTTCCTATCCCCTCACTACAGAAGAAATCAAACGATTCAGTCCAGAGAAGATAAACTCCATTCACAGGTTGGAGGAAGAGCTGCAACATTTTCATCAAAATCATTATTTATCTTGTTCTGAAAACTTATACAGCCTGGAAGAAAATTTTTCTAATATAAAAAAAAGAAAGGAGAATAATCAACGCGCTAAAAATATTTTTCCTAAGGCCATTAAACAAGCTCGATTCATTCATGGTTTTCCTTTTGTAAGAGCTGTTTTTATTTCGGGAGCACTCTCAAAAAATGTCCAGACTAAAGATGGAGATATTGATTTTTTTATAATCACAAAACCGGGGAGGCTCTGGATAGCACGCACTTTTTTAATATTGTATAAAAAAATATTTTTATTCAATTCTCACAAATATTTTTGTGTTAATTATTTCGTCACTACCGATAATCTGGAAATTGAAGAAAAAAATATCTTCACGGCAACCGAAATTGTCACCCTGCTACCTATGACCAATCCAAAATTTTACCATAAATTTATGGAAACAAATGCCTGGGTCCATGATTTTTATCCCAACGCACGGCGCAGAGAAACAGAACATATAAAACCCACAAATAATAATCTTATAAAAAGATTTTTTGAATTTGTTTTTTCTGGTCTTATTGGAAATTGGTTGGATGATTTTTTTAGAAAGGGAACACATTCCGTTTGGAGAAAAAAATTTACAGGGATGAAAAAATCAGAATTTGATCTGGCATTTAAATCCACTAAAAATGTGTCCAAACATCACCCGGAAAGTTTTCAGACAAAGGTTATTGATAAAATTAAAGAACGAATTTTATTATACGAAAAAAAACATAATATTCAACTGGATCAGATTCGTAAATGGATGAAAATTATATGAAAAAGGTATTATTCACACACTCTTATTTCTATCGCTTTGATCCCAAGCAATGGAATACCCAAATGCCCTACCCGCCCTACGGGACAATCTACGCTGCGGCAGCCGTTCGGGAAATGGGTTACGAGGTCGCCTTGTTTGACACCAATCTCCGGGAAAGTCCCAATGAAATTTTACCTATAATAAAAAAAGAAAAACCTGATTTTCTCGTTATCTACGATGATGGATTTAATTACCTCACTAAAATGTGTCTGACCAAAATGCGGGAAGCGGCTTTTCGCTTGTGTGAAATCGGAAAAGAACACGGTTGCACCGTGATGGTTTGCAGTTCGGATTCTACGGATCATTTTGAAAAATATTTAGAGCAGGGAGCCGATTATGTTTTACTTGGAGAAGGAGAAGAAACGCTAAAAGATTTATTAGTAAAAATCAATTCTGAAAATTTCACTCCGGAGAATATTCCCGGCATCGTCTGGCAATCCGAAGGTGCGCCGCAAAAAAATAACCGTCGTCCCGTGCTAAGAGATTTGGATACGCTGCCCGATCCGGCCTGGGATTTAGTGGATATTCCATCCTACAAAAAAATCTGGATGGAAGCGCATGGATACTTTTCCCTAAATTTTGCGACGACGCGAGGCTGTCCCTACAAATGCAACTGGTGCGCCAAACCCATCTACGGAAATCGCTATAATTCCCGAAGCCCGGAACGTGTAGCAAAAGAAATCGAATATTTAATCAACGAATATGATGTGCATTATTTTTGGGTCTGTGATGATATTTTTGGATTAAAACCCGGCTGGGTTCAAAAATTCAGAGATGAGGTAAAAAAGAGAAATTTAAATTTTAAATATAAAATACAGTCCAGAGTTGACCTTTTGCTCAAGGAAGATACCATACAGGCATTGAAGGATTCCGGCCTGGATATTGTTTGGGTCGGAGCAGAATCCGGCTCCCAAAAAATCCTGGATGCGATGGACAAGGGAACGAAGGTAGAGCAGATTTATGAAGCCGGGAAAAAATTAAAAGCGCAGGAAATCAAAATGGGTTTCTTTTTACAGTTTGGTTACCTGGAAGAAAACTGGGAAGACATTTTGCTCACCAAAAAAATGCTGCTGGACATCATGCCGGATGACATCGGCGTTTCGGTTTCTTATCCTCTGCCCGGCACTTTATTTTACGACCGGGTAAAGACTTTGATGAAGGAAAAACAGAATTGGACAGATTCAGATGATTTAGATATGATGTATCCTGCTACGTTTCCGCCTACTTTTTACAAGCAATTGCATCGGTGGATTCACTGCCTGTTTCGACGCAAGCAGGGAACAACTGCTCTGCAACATCTCCTGCGCAATCCTCAAGATATTAATCCTTTTCTTATAAAAAAAATCGCCTCACTTGCCTATTACGCCCCGGCTGCCATTTTAAAAAAACCACAACACAAATTAGCCCGCTAGATGGAGTCCGCCTTTGATGACATAGCCGGAGATTACGACGAGCAGTTTACCCACACTTCCATCGGGCAACTGCAACGACAATTGGTCTATCGTTACTTAGAACCTTTTATACAAAAAAATAATATTCAAAATGTCCTAGAGCTAAACTGCGGAACCGGAGAAGACGCGCTTTGGTTGACTAAGCAGGGATGCCGGGTTTTAGCAACAGATATTTCCAGTGAAATGATTAGAATGACTCAGCAAAAAGTGAAGCAAGAAAACAAGGAAAATTTTATACAAACAAAAACTATTTCTATCGAAAACCTTCAACAACTATCATCAAATAACAAATATGATTTAATTTTTTCTAATTTTGGCGGGATTAATTGTCTGGATGAAAAGGCTATCCGGAGTGCTGTAAAAAACCTGTCTAATTTGCTCCGGCCCGGCGGTCATTTTATCGCAGTGGTGATAGGAAAATATTGCTGGTGGGAATATATGTATTTTTTATTGAAAAGGGATTTAAAAAAAGCAAACAGACGGTCAAAAGGCATTCCTGTGGAGGCTAATTTAGATGGGCAAACTACTATCAAAACCTGGTACTATTCTCCCGCTGATTTTATTAGAATATTTGAGCCGGAATTTCAGGCAAAGGCCATTCGCTCTATCGGAAGTTTTGTTCCGCCCTCCTACTTACAACCTGCATTTAACAATAAAAAAAGTATATTAAATTTGTTATTTAATATGGATAAAATATCAGGACATTTAAAATTTTTCTACAACCGGGCGGATCATTTCTATATTCATTTTCAAAAGCAACAATAAATATTTAAGCTATTGAACAAGAAAAAACATATATTAATCATCACCTCCGGCTTTGCAAAAGATGAAGCAGATTCTACTTGTATCCCAGCCCTTCAGATTTTCGTTAAAGAATTAAGCAATTATTTTAATATAAGTATAATCACACTTCATTTTCCTTTTTCTAAAACCCCTTACCACTGGAATAGCCTACCTGTTTTTCCTTGTCATGCTAAAGGTTTTTTCAAGCGTTTTCTGATCTTTAGCCGGGCTTATTTTCGTTTTTTTAAAATACATCAAAAAACACCCGTTGACCTCATTCATAGTTTTTGGCTGGCAGATACCGCTTGGATTGGGCAACGGCTTTCCAGAAGAAAAAATGTCCCACACCTTGTTTCTTTCATGGGTCAGGATGCTAAAAAAGAAAACAAATATTTAAAAAGATTAAATTTAAATAATCTAAATTTTATCACTCAGTCTGCATTTCAAACAGAAGTCCTGCACCAAAATACCGGAATCCAAAGTCAAACCATTATTCCCTTCGGAGTAGCGGAAGAAGATACGATGCCATCTGTAAAAAAAGATATTGATGTCATTGGAGTGGGTAATTTGACAGAGCTAAAAGATTTTCATACTTTTATAAAAACCATACAAAAAACACAAATCTATAAGAAAAATATTCGAGCTTATATCGTTGGAGACGGGCCGGAGAGAGAAAAGCTGGAAGCCCAAAGTAAAGCCGCAGGACTAGAACATCATATTCATTTTACAGGTAAAATTTCAAGGCAAAAAACCCTGGAACTTATCGCCCGAAGTCAGGTACTTTTACATCCTTCGACCTACGAAAGTTTCGGGATGATTTTTCCGGAGGCCCTGGCCAACCAAACCCGGATCATTTCCAGGAAGGTCGGCGTGGCTGAAGAAGGAACACACTGGAAAATTGGCAATAATGCAGAGGAGTTTTCAAAGGCGGTTCTTCATTTTCTCAATAATCCCACAATAGAAAAAATCCAAAACCCCTACACCATCAGAAAAACAGTTGAACAATATATCAAATATTATAAAACGTTATTTTTATAAGCTGGTAAATTATTTTAACTTGGGAAGTCTAAAAAACAACGCTCAATGAGCCAAAATAAAATCATACTTTTTAATCCGCGAAGTGCGAATGCCAAGCACCGCATTCCAAACAGCATCCTGCAAGTAGGCGCAAGCATACATGGAAAACACGAATATGTTTTTGTGGATGGAAACATGGAAAAAGATCCCTGGCAAACTATCAACCGTTACTTAGCCACAGGGGAATTTCGGTTCCTGGGGATGACCGTGATGCCAGGGCCGCAACTGCAACAGGCCATTCCCTTCGCCAAAAAAGTGCGGGAGCAATTCCCTGAAGTCATCAATATCTGGGGTGGCTATTTTGCTTCCAATCAGCACAAGGTTGTCCTCAATTCCGGCTACGTGGATTTTGCTATAAATGGGCCCGGCGACAAATGTTTCCCCGAACTGCTAGATGCTTTAAATAATAATAAACCTTATGAGTTTATCTCAAATTTAATTTATAAAACGGAGAAGGGCGACATTGTAAAAACCAACAAGGAGAGCCTGCTGGATCAGGACGCGCTCCCTGATCTCCCTTACGAATATTTAAATTCATTTTATCCGATAAAAAACTATTTGGCAAAGACTTTTTTGGGTGAGAACACACTCGCTTATCATTCCAGCATGGGCTGCCCCTTCAAGTGTTCCTTTTGTGCTGTTGTTCCGATTTACGAAGCGCGTTGGCGAGGAAGAAGTGCGCAACTCATTTATAATGATATAAAAAAAATCAAGGAGACTTACGGTGCAGATGCCATCGAATTTCACGACAACAATTTCTACGTATCAGAAAAAAGAACATTGGAATTTTCTAAATTGATGCTGAATGAAAACATGAACTGGTGGGGAGAAGGACGCATTGATACATTAGACAAATACAAAGATGATACGCTGAAAATTATGCGGGACTCTGGTTGCCGGATGATATTTTTTGGAGCGGAGAGCGGGAGCGATCACATCCTCAAGGCAATGGACAAAGGCGGCAAACAAACCGGCGCGCAAATCATTCGCTTTGCCGAACGCATGAAAAAATTTGATATTATTCCGGAGTATTCTTTTGTTTTGGGATTACCGGGACGAAGCCAGAAGGAAGTGATGGATCAAATTCGCAGCGAGATACAATTTATAAAAAAAGTAAAAGCCGTCAACCCGGACACGGAAATTATCATATATGTTTATAGTCCCGTTCCCACGGAAGGTTCCGAATTGTATCAACGCATCACGGAAGCCGGATTTAAATTTCCCGAAAAACTGGAAGACTGGATCAGTCCGCAGTGGGAAAAATTTGACCTGCGAAAAAATCCCCTCACGCCCTGGCTAACCGCTCAGATGATCGATGAAATTAAAAATTTTGAAGTAGTGCTGAATGGCTACTACCCGACCCACTCCGATGTCAAGTTGAGCAACTTCCAAAAGAAAGTTATCCGAGGCGTTTCCAGTTGGCGATATAAAATGGGCTGGCATAAATTCCCCTACGAGATCAAGGCATTGCAAAAATTCTGGCTGCGTTACCGACAACCTGAAATCGAAGGATTTTGAATACTAAAAATGAATATTTAAATAAAATCCGCCATTGGGTTCAACCCTATTTATGGAAGTATTATCGCTGGAAATTTTCCAAACCCTATTTCTACAAATATAAAAATTTAAAATTAAAAATATATCCCAGCGTTTTTTATCCGGGCTTTTTTGCGACAAAGATGCTGATTGATTATTTAGATAAAATCGATCCTAAAAATAAATCTTTCCTGGAGTTGGGAGCAGGAAACGGATTAGTGAGCCTGCTTGCTGCGCAAGGAGGAGCAAAAGTGACCGCTTCGGATATTAATCCCGTGGCTATAAAAGGACTGGAAGAAAATGCAGAAAATCATAACCTGCAAATCATTTGTATTGAGTCTGATTTATTTGATAAAATTCCTCCGCAAGAATTTGATTTTATTTTCATCAATCCTCCTTTTTTTTCACGCGAGCCGAAGGATATGACGGAAGCCGCATTTTTTGGAGGAGAAGATTTTTTGTATTTTAAAGGTTTGTTTCAGCAGTTAAAGTTATTTATTTCAAGTACAACCAAAATCATTATGATTTTAACAGAAGAATGTGATTTAGATAAAATAACTCAACTGGCACTAGAGCATGATTTGAAAATGAAAGAACTGGAAAATCAAATAAATATTGGAGAAAAACATATTTTATATCAAATCATTAAAATGGGTTAAGCAACTTTTCCGCGGATCTCTTTATCTTTTTTATCTGTTTGCCGTTGTATTTATTTTATTAGAAATCACCTACAGAAATTACTGGTTTGATTTTTACGGAAGTGAATTGGCTCTTTTAAATAATTTAAATTCTAATAAAACAAAAAAAGATACAACTCTCCTCGCCCTCGGAGATTCCTTTTCCGCCGATCCCAATAGCTATCTAAAAACACTCCGTCAAAACAAACCCCACTGGCAAATCATCAACAGTGCCATCTCCGGAACGACAATTACTCAAAGTCGCCTTATGGCCAAAAAGCGAAACCAGCAATTCAATCCTGATATTTTAATATATCAAATTTACGTCGGAAATGATTTACTGGAATACGATCCGCCCTATGCCAGTTCCAATATTTCCTTTTTTAGAAAAAGCTACTGGTTTTTATCCCGCTACCTAAAAGTTTTACCTTACCTAAACATAAGACTAAAAAACATACGAACTTTATTCTACAATGATACACCTCCCCAACCCCGGCAAATTGCGCAAAAATTTGACCCGAAAAAATATTCTCATCGCAGCCGTTTGTATTTTCAGGCCGAGCCGGATTATCTCTATCAAACTATTTTTACAAAAGAAAAAAAACAGAAAATCCTCCAAAATTACTTTTCGGAAATCAGGGAACTCCTCCATCAATTTCCGGAAACAACAAAAAAAATCGTATTGGTTATTCCACATTGCATCCAAGTAAGCGACCAACACCAGCAACAAATGGAACAACTCGGATGCACCGCTCCACCCGAAACAGATTTCCAGCAAATATCCTATCCCTTCCTTCGTGCACTGCAACCCGCATTAAAAAATTCTAATGCAAAAATTATCAATGCATTAGAGTTTTTACAAACCATAGATAACCCCGAAACGCTCTTTTTTACCAATGATCCACATCTAACCCCCGAAGGCCAAAAACTCCTTGGAGAATGGCTAAGCAAGGAACTGTGGAAAACGTCTAACCAATAATTTTTAATATCTACTTTTTTTTAAATACATTTGTATAAAATCACGTACCGGAACGTATGGCAACAGCTAAAGAACAGCCGAAGAAGAAAAAGAGAAGAGCGAAGAAAAATAAATCGCAGTTGTCGTTTAAAATGGGTTTGAATGACGAACGCATTCCTAAGATTTGGGGTTTGCTACTTCTATTGGTATCACTCTACCTGTTTATCGCATTCGTTTCTTATCTCTTTACCTGGCAGGAGGACTACGACGAAGTCGCTCGCTTTTCCTGGGAGATATTCCTGTATAACAATCTCGAAATTGAAAACTGGCTGGGACGCCTTGGGGCTTTCCTTTCCCACTCCTTTTTTATGATATTTGGTTTGTCTTCTTTCCTCGTGGCCGCTATGCTTGGCCTGACGGGTTATTGCAAGCTCAACCGGGTTCCGCTCGCCAAATTTGGCCGATTCTTTCGCTGGTCTTTCCTATTATTAATATGGTGTTCGCTTTTCCTTGGGTTTATTTTTCGCTACTCGGATTTTCCCTGGGGAGGCGCATTTGGTTCGGAAGTCGGGAAATGGATGGGCAATTTCCTGGGGATGATTGGTATGATTGCCTTTTTTCTATTCACTTTTGTGATAGCACTTGTCTGGGTATTCAATCCCAATTTTAATGAATGGACTTATAACAAAATTTCTTATGAAATCGGAAATTTTATAGAAGGACTCATTCCGGGTAGAAAGAAAAGACGCGCCGCACCGGAAATGGAAAACGTAGTGGAAGATGAACCGCTGGAAACCCTCCGCCCCAGAGAACGTCCCAAAATCCCAAAACCAAAACCGGAATTGTCTCTGGAAACAGAAATGCCGAAGCCCGATGTGGAATTTCAAAATGAAGATTTGAAAGAAGGACAACTGGCTTTTAATTTGGATAAAAATAAAAAGAAAGGAAAAGCCGAAACCCTTAAAACAGGCGAAGGGGAACTCGAAATTTCGGAAACGGAAAAAACGAAAGAACCCGCTCTTTCCATTCAGGAAGAAAATAAAACCCATCTCGATCCGTATGATCCAACGCTGGATTTGGGTTCTTACGAAAATCCCGTCGTGCAATTGCTGGAAAGCTACGAGGATCAAAAAGTGGAAATCGACCGGGCTGAACTGGAACTCAACAAGGATCAGATCATCGAAACGCTTTTAAATTATAAAATTGAAATTGTAAAAATAAAGGCGACCATCGGGCCGACAGTTACGCTCTACGAAATCGTGCCTGCTCCCGGTGTCCGTATTTCTAAAATAAAAAATCTGGAAGACGACATCGCCCTGAGTTTGGCCGCATTGGGGATTCGTATCATCGCTCCGATTCCCGGCAAGGGAACTATCGGTATCGAGGTACCGAACAAGAGCAAGCAAATCGTTTCCCTCAAGGAGGTTTTGCTCTCTGAAAAATTCAAGAAGGCCAAAATGGACTTGCCTATCGCTATGGGTAAAACCATTTCCAACGAGGTTTTTGTGGCGGATTTGGCAAAAATGCTTGATCATTGCGGGTGCCACGGGTCATGGTAAATACGTTGGTATCAATACGATATTGATGTCTTTATTATATAAAAAACATCCCTCTCAGATAAAACTCGTTTTAATTGATCCTAAAAAGGTAGAACTCTTCCCCTACTCCAAGCTGGAAAATCACTTCCTGGCGTTCATGCCCGGAGAGGAAGAACCCATTGTGACGGAAACGCATAAGGTCGTTCATACCTTGAATTCCCTTTGTGTAGAAATGGATCAACGCTACGATTTGCTCAAGGCCGGACATGCCCGAAATATCCGGGAGTACAACACCAAATTTGTCGGACGCAAGCTGAATCCGAATAAAGGCCACCGATTTTTACCTTTTATAATATTAGTTATTGATGAGTTTGCCGATTTGATTATGACGGCGGGTAAAGAGGTAGAATTGCCGATTGGTCGTCTGGCACAACTGGCTCGTGCGGTTGGGATTCACCTGATTATTGCTACGCAAAGACCTTCCGTAAATATCATCACGGGGGTAATCAAAGCCAACTTCCCTGCGCGTATGGCTTTTAAAGTTACTTCAAAAATTGACTCCCGAACCATCCTCGATTCAGGTGGAGCCGAGCAATTGATTGGGCGTGGAGATATGCTTTTATCCGTTGGTTCGGATATTATTCGATTACAATGTGCTTTCGTGGATACGCCGGAGGTAGAAAAAGTGATTGACTTTATTGGTGATCAGCGTGGTTATCCGGAGCCTTTCCTTCTGCCGGAATTTGGCGGAGACGATTCAGAGCATGGCGCAGCCGGCTTCAAATTATCCGAGTTGGACGAATTGTTTGAAGATGCCGCCAGAATGGTCGTCCAAAATCAGCAGGGATCGACTTCTATGCTACAACGTCGTTTAAAATTGGGCTACAATCGGGCCGGGCGAATCATGGATCAACTGGAGGCCCTTGGCATCGTAGGTCCCAGCGAAGGCAGCAAAGCCAGAGAAGTTTTGATGTATGATGAAATTGAGCTTCAGAAATTTTTAGAGCATATTCGCGCTCAAAAATATGCTGGTAAATAGGACACTTTTTCAGCTAAATTTTGGTTAAACATTCGTTAATCCGGGTTAATTTAGGTTAAGCTGGTTCCATTTGGGCAACTTTGGTCTTATCTTTGTCATTATAAAGTCATTGAAAACCCTTTACCCTGTACAAATCCCATAGTTCCGGTTTGAAACAAGCCAATTTTTTAACAATAAACACGAGCTATGAAAAAATTTTGTTTATCAATTTGGATGGTTTTGATGGTGGTGATTGGCATTGCCCAGCCGCCAGCAGAAAAATCAGATCCCGCTGCCCAACGCGTTTTGGAGCAGGTGCGCAGCAAATATGAACGTTACGACAATCTGAAAGTAGATTTCTCCCTGGTTATCGAATCCGGTGGCGAAGAACTGGAAAGGCAACGCGGAGTCATTTACCAGAAAAAAGAAAAATATCGCCTGGAAATGACGGAGCAGGATATTATTAGCAATGGTACTACGGTTTGGTTTTATCTAAAACGGGAAGGTTCGCCAGAAGTACAAATTACGAATCCGGAGCCGGAAGATGATATGAGTTTGCTTTCGCCTAATAATCTCCTGAGAGTTTATGAGCAGAATGATAAATTTATTTATGCTCTTGTAGGGGAAGCAGAGGAGGAAGGTCGTGCCGTGCAAAAAATTGAATTCAAACCTATTGCCAAGGATACTGAGTATTCTAAATTACGGGTAACTGTAGATAAGGAGACAAAACAAGTACAACGCATCAAAGCATTCGGCAAAGATGGTCTTCGCTATACTTTGGTTTTAGAAGAACTCCATACTAAAGAGCAATTCAAGGATAGCTTTTTTACATTTGATCCCAACAGCATTCCGAATGTTCATGTAGAAGATTTGCGCTGGTAATTTATTGGCTTTTAAAATATTATTAGAATAAGTCATGCAGTTAATTTGCATGGCTTATTTTTTTATAATTCTAAAAACAATAGAATGAGGAATTTTAGAATATTTCTCAAAATGTCCCGGAAACTTTTCTTTGGCTTCTGGTAAGGGTTGTGGTTCTATCATTTTATCAAAAATAAAACCCGTTTCCTCAAATATTTTAAAAAAATCGGCAAATGGTCGGCGTGTAGATTCTACCCATACCTCATAACTATCCCATAGTTCCTTGATAGTTTGCGTTTCAAAATAATGGCAATCGGGTAAGTTGATCACATCCATAATCGGATGAATCGTTGAAAAAACAACTAATCCCCGGCTTTTCGTCACTCGCGAAAACTCGTTAAAAAGGGAAACCCAGTCCTTTACATAATGAACAGCGAAAGAACACAGCACCACATCAAAAGTTTTATCAGGATAAGGCAATGCCTGATTCAAATCCTGTTCGATAAATGCGACTCCCTCCGGAACTCGCTCTCTGGCCAGGCGCAGCATCTCATGGCTATAGTCCAATGCTTTCACAGTAGCTCCTTTTTTATATAAAATTTCACTGTAAATCCCAGCTCCGCATCCGGCATCCAGCACTGTCTTTCCATTTACATCCGGCAAAAGAGAAAGCGTAGCCGGGCGTTCGAGATGAGCATTAAAAAAATTGGTTTCTGCATTTTTAGAATAATCTTCTATAAATTTTTTATTGGTATAAACGGTGTGAGCCATCGATTTTTTCATTGGGAAATAAATTTTATAAAAATACTAGTAGCGGGTTTGTTCCGATTGAATCATTTGGGTTTTAACTGCTTTAAAACAGGTTGAAAACCTGAGGACGCATTGCATTTTAGGCACAGCCTGCACTAGTCTGTAGATTAGTTTTTATAAATAGTAAATTACCCTAAACAACGAAATTTTCCTAATTAGTTCAAATTTAAACAAAAAAGAAGAAGGCCATCCGAACTCAACCGGATAGCCTTGCAATGAAAAAACACGTATTAAAATAACCCCTATTAGTATTTTTACTCCGTTTTAATCGGGAGCATTATTTTTTTCCTTTAAGTACTTTTACAGATTTCACTTCATTTTCACCAGTCACCTGAATGATATAATATCCATTGGCGAGTGCTTCACTCAATTGAATAGAAGCTGTTTCTTCCGAACCACTGAGGCTCACTTCAGATTGGTGCATAGTTTGTCCGTTCAGATTGATGAGTTTAATTTCGTAATCTCCGGTTGCCTTTGCATTATTCAGTTTTACATTGATTCGGTCGATGAAAGGATTGGGAAAAGTGGTTACTTCTACCTCATTTGCATCAAAGGATACGGAAACGATTTGAGATCGCTCCGAATTTCCATCAAAATCATATTGTACTAATCGGTAATATAAAGTTCCTGATTTTTTTGTATCCGTATCCAGCAACTCATAGTTGCTTTGCTCGGAAGTTGTACCATTTCCTTCTACCGTTCCAACCACTTCAAAAGCACCTTCTGCCAATGCCTGATCTCCGGCAGCTACTTCTATATCAAAATATTCGTTATTCAATTCAGAGGCTGTTGCCCATTCTAATAAAACGCCTTCTGCTGATTTTTCTGCTGTAAAGCGAATCAATTCTACTGGTAGTGGATCATTTGTAGGTTGGATAGACATTTCCGTTACAGCGTATCCTTCCCCTCCCTTATTTCTAAACATAATCTGGGTACTGCTACTGATAGTTTGTCCGGCCTGGTGTAAAGTTTGGCCTAACGGCAGGTTGTTCAAAGCGCGGTTAGCACTTGTATAAGCTAGTGTTGTCATTTCCACCCAAGGCTCTGCATCATTTCCACGCACCCAGATTTTATCACCTGCATCTGCAGCTGTACCCTGGTGATAGTAAGATATATTGAGCAGGGTATTTTGGGTAGAAGGATATTTTTCAAAATTTACTGTAAAGATTAAATCTCCCTGTGCACCTGAGCTTTTTCCAATCACACTCATTGCTTTTCCTGTTGTCTTTTTAGCATCTGCAATGCTTAAAGCTACTCCACTCTCTCCGTTATAATCTGCTTGTTCTATCCCGGGGATGCCATAAACGGTTCCGTTATAAAATCCATCTACAGGCGTGCTAAAGTCAAAAATATAAGGTAATGAAATGGCAGGGTTATCCAATTGTAATACAGTATAAGATGGTAAAATATCATTCTCATTATGTGTATCTCCTGAGAGATCAACTCTTGCATCAATTTTATGACTTCCCGCCAATTCCAAATCAAAAGTATGATTGAAAGTGTAGGTTACTGTTCCACCTGAAGGAATTGTTTGATTTATCACTTCCATAACTTGAGAACTACCATCAATCATAATATAGGCTTTTGGATTGTTGATATCATTATTTCCTACATTCTCCACAACGACTGAAATGACCTCATTCTGAGTAAAGCCAGTAGATGTTCTGAATCTTCCTGTATCTGCTTTTAATTCAATTTTTACTATAGAAATATCATCACTCCAAGGGCACATGCCTCCGGTTCCTATAACTGCCTGCCGGGCAATTGCTCTTTGTCCTTCCGTTCCGTTTGCCATCAGTGGCTTTACGGTGTACCAGTGAAGAATTTCAGAATCCAGGTATTCGCTATGGTAGGTAGTAGCGGATGTGGTCGCAACTATTTTCCAGGTATCATTATCCAGTTTTAAAACCTGATATTGATCTGCACCACTAACCGCATCCCAGGACAAGGAAGAATATCCGGCACAGGAAGCCTGGCTGGTTAAAGTCGTTTGAGAAAATATAATATTATTTTCAATACCTGTATCTGAACTGTTCGTTCCATTCATGGTCACTCTAACACGTACCTGGTCAAAAGCTCCGGCAGGAATCGTCCAGGCAAAATCTCTTTTATCCGCTGCGATATTATTATTAATCGATGTCCAGCTACCTCCGTTATTGGTAGAATATTCTAAAGAAAAAGTATTGTTATTTGGATTGTAAGCATTCCAACGGATGTATTTTGTAGTTCCTGGCTGCATCACCTCTTTCCCTGCGGGGTAAGTCAAAACTACTTCTTCTTTTACAAATTCATAAGTGATGTAAAATTTTTGGTTGTGCTCCGGCAAGTCTGTTCCGGTAATCTGAATGGTATAATTTCCAGCAGTTGGATTATCAATAGTTACCTGCTCGATATTATTTAAAGTATCTTGCGCTCTTACCGGCAAATTATTTTCAAAACCAGGATTGGAGTTTAGTACCCAGGGCTGGTAAGCGGTTCCGCTCGCATCTGTTACGACCAGGTCCAGATTATTCACCAACAAGGACGGTAACCCAACAGTTCCCTCTTTATCACTCCAGTATAATAATACTTTAACTTGCTGAGTTCCGCTAGGCACCTGTATATTGAAATTTTTGGATTGCCCTTCTATAGCAATACTATTACTATCGTAGCGATTTTCCTCCAATGCTTTTACTGCAGCAGGGACATTCACCACTCCAAAACCCGTTTTAAAATCAATACCTGCATTTTCTACATCTGTTGCCGTATTACAAGTTATTGCCTTGATAAGAGCAGCATCCGGGTTATTGGTATTATTCAACTGTCGATATCTTTGATATAACAAAGCCATTGCTCCACTCACACCTGGTGTGGAAGAACTCGTGCCATTCATTTGACTATAATTATAATTTCTACCTGTAGAATAAACAGCTCTTCCTACTGCTACTACCTCAGGCTTCAAGCGACCATCTTTTACAGGTCCCCGGCTGGAAGAAGTATGCAGATTTCCCTGATGGTCTACATTTCCGACAGTCAAAACATTCTTAGCAGTAGCATAGGACCGCAAAATAGTTCTAAAACCCTGATCGGAAGGAGTACAAGTTGTTCCTCCTGAATTTCCTGCTGCAAAGCACTGTAGCAACTGAGGATAATTTTGTGCGGTTTGATCCAGCAGGTAAGACGAGTAATTGTAATCCCCGGCTGTGGTACAACTAAAAGAACTACCATAAGAATTATTGGTAATCACCATATCGTGATTAGCGACATAATCGGGAGCTTTATAAAAAATATTAGATGTTTTTTCTATGAGAAGGGTAGCCTCAGGAGCCATCCCTTTGTGCTGTGGATTCAACAAACCAGCACCAGCAGCTGTCCCAGACACGTGGTCACCATGTCCTCCAAAGCTAGTGTAAGTTCCTATAGCATAATTGATAACACGATTATTAAAATCAATATGATTTCCAAGCTCTCCACCATCTCCTACTCCAACTACTACTCCTTTTCCTGTTAAATTTTTCCCTGTTCCTCCGTTTACTGCTACTTGATTTACACCTATTAGCTGACGCGATTCAAAATTCAACGCAGTGACTTCCTCTACTACATCAATACTCATCACAGCAGGATGTGCCAGTAACTGAGGCAATCCCGAAGCATCAAGTGAAGCTTCCAGTACATTATTGGAAGAGCGAATGATTTGCAGACCATTATGAGAAGCAAATGTTTCAATATCATTCTTTTTAAAAGTTGCAGGCAAAATAATCCCTACATTGACTTCTCCGGAAAGATTATCCATTTCCTCACTCAATAACTGAGTTGCTTTTTCAGCAGTTTTTACAGTAAAAACATTTTTAATTTTAGAAGCATCTATCTGAGTTTTAGAAACAGATTTAGGCATAACCACCTGATAGGCATTATTACCATAATAGTTTAAAACCTTAATTCCTTTCGCTTCCATCGCTGCTTTTTCCTCCGCAGAGAGAATAGCATCAAATTCTGCAATTAGATAAGATTTTCCTTTATAAGAATAGTCTTTAATTTCTTGAGTAGCAACTTTTTTCAAATTGCTTTGGCTCGGTAAGTTGGATTGAGCCATGACGGTAATAGTGCAAAGCAGACACAGCACGACTGCTTTTACTTTGTTAGAGTAAAACATTTTAAATACGTGTTAAAGAGTTTAAGAGATAAAATTTAAAGTTCCTTTGAACTTTTGAAGTGGTGAGTTAGGTCACTTCGATTAACAATTAGAGATTAAAAGAATAAGTTTAAGTTTAATGTCTGATAATGTGTTGTTCGTATCAGAGGTATTCTTATTTACGGGGTGATTCGGGGATTGTTTCAAAGTTGTTTGAGGTTCTGCCGATTTATTTTCAAAATCTGTGCCTAAACACTCCATTTTACTTTTATTTCTCTTTTTGAAACACGCCAAATATTTATTGGTAATTTGCACTTTGACTCGTAATAGCCAATTTATTTTATGAAATTTTCTAAAATTCCAAATAAAAATTCAAAAACTTTACCAATTAAAAAAGGATAAAATTAGTATTAAAGGTTTGTTAAATTTTTTTGTGCAGCTTGTGATATAAATATAGAGCGAAAAGGAAAGGCAGGCAAAAGAATGCGATGAATGGAAAACAGAATGCGGTGAATGGGCTATTTTCTAATCAAAGATTTTCCAACAACTTGACGACAATCGGTCGCTTGCGGGTAGAAACGGGAATTTTGGTTTTGTCTTTCATGACGAGGTAGCCGCCATCTGTCTTGACAAATTCCTGAATTTGACTGGTATTAATAAGGTGAGATTGATGGACACGCATAAAACCCTGATCGTCCAGGAGCTTGTCAAATTCCTTGAGGGTTTTTGTGACTAATAATTTTTTATTATTTGTAAAATGAAAATTTGTATAGTTGCCGGAAGATTCACAACGAACAATATCTGAAATTTCTGTTATATGAATTTTATCTGAAGTGTGCAAAGCCAGGCGACGGGGCGTGTGATTGGGTTGGAGATTTTCTTTGAGCAATTCCAGGCTTTCTTCCTGCCCGGCGGATTTGGTTTCGGCTTTCTGGACAGCTTCTATTAGCAGATCCGGATCAATCGGCTTGAGCAGATAATCTAGTGCCGCATATCTAAACGCTTTGATCGCAAAGGCGTCGGAGGCTGTCGTAAAAATTACTTTAAAGGAAATCTCGGGCAATATTTCCAACAGGTCAAACCCGCTTCCGTCTTGCATTTGAATATCGAGAAAAAGTATATCTGGTTTTTTGTTTCGTAGCAACTTGGCTCCACTGACAACACCTTCGGCTTCTCCAATAATTTTCACCTGAGGGCAGTAAGTTTCCAAATCTTCTTTTAATGTTTCCCTGGCCTGTGGGACATCGTCTATGATGATGGCGTTTAGCATAATTGCAAAGTTAGGAAAATGAGGTGAAACTTTCTATATAAAAATCATCCGCTAAAAATATCCCAAGCCAGCCCCATTGAAAGCAACAGACCAAGAACAAATAATATCCACCTGACAATATTAGATTCAATAAATATATTTAAATAATATTTTACGAATACTTCAGCAATCCAAGAGAAGCCATAACAAATATTTAAAAATATTAAAAATACTACATTCACTATAAGCAATGCTCTTTCATCCCAAGAATTATAATTAAAACTTACATATAAATTAAACACCAACACAATCCCATTAAACAACCATCTCCTCCACTCCCACCAACGAACCATTTCCAGAAGCTGGATGTCCGGTTTTTCTTTTTTCAGGAGACTTTCATCTAGTATTGTATCTTTTTCCATTATATAATTAAAACAT
>JAHDCK010000005.1:16838-36781 GCA_020629915.1 Saprospiraceae bacterium | reverse complement strand
AAACGCTTCTTACTCCAGCTCCATAACCCATTACGATTGGGTTTCTGAAGTAATTGATTTTTACACTGACGGGGCTGTTTTCGTTTTGAATTACGGTAGTATTGAGTGGGTTTTCATCATTGAATGGAGATAAGCCCTGCCAGGCTGTTCCAATATCATAAAAACCAACGACCTGAAAATTTCGCAGAAAGGCTTGGCGAATAGGTTTTTTTCTAAAATAATTAAAAACCGCTGCCCGAAATTCCAGATTGGCCAAAGCATAGGAGCTTCCGTTGCGGATATTATTTCTAAAGCCTCGCATATTGCTGGCCAGTGTTTTATAGGCATATTGATTATCGGAAAGCAAGGCGTTACCTTCAGAGTTGGGCACCGGGATATCAAAATTAATATCTGCAAACAACCAGTTATCTACCCCACCTAAAAAATATAAAACCTTATCCGGCCCGAAAGAAGCTTCAGATGCAAAACGCCCTGCCAGGACAGCGTGTTTCCCTACCCGCTCGTAATGTCGGGCATCGATACCGATAACACCCATATAGCCTCGTTTCAGATCAAATTGTAAATCAAATACTCTTAAATCAAACTGCTTTTGTCCTTCAACAAAGATTTTATATCGGGTTCCGTTTTTTATATTCGTAGCAACATCAAGGGTGTTATCAAAAACATATTCCAGGCGAAGACCTATTCTTTGTTCGGTATAGGAAGGCTCTTCCAGGGTTTGGGCATCGGTGGCCAGCGTCAAAACCTGATCGTGGCGGAAAGAACTTTTGGCTCGGATGCTCCTGAAAATATCCAGTGGGTATTTTAATTCAAAATGTGCCTGATGAGCAATTTGTTTTCGCTTGCCGATGGGAATCCCCTGAATTTCAGAAGTAAGAGTTCGCGCTTGTCGGTAGAAGGCATATTTTTTATCCAGGCGTTTTTTAAGATTTTCGTAGGTAACAAAATATTCCATCCCGCTAAAGGTCAATGGTATGCGAACGCCCCCGGTAAATCTATGATCTTCGAAGAGATCTTTTACATTCCCCATCAATAAAATGCCGGGAGGAGGATAAGTATAATAAAGGTCGTTCTGTTGTAAAGAACCTGAAGAGCCTTGAATGTCATCATAAAAATAACTATCGCGACCATCGAATAGTAAACTATTATCGAGCTGAGTGGTTACAAAGTCCGTCTTAAATTTTAGGCGGTAGGGAATCACCTGTGATTTTCGGAAACGATGAATAGCTGGAACAGTTTGATCGAACTCTGACAAGCCCGGTTTTTGCAGAGAGATGCTTCCGTCTTCATGCTCAACGATAACTGCAGCCGGAATTTCTTCCCCCTCAAACTCGCTTTGGAAAAAATAATTGTCAATATCAACTTTTGCGGAATCAATTGCTTCCGGGATTTTTTCTTCATTTGGTTGAGTTTCTTCCGGCTCTTGCTGACTTTGCACTTTTGTCTCCGCTTTTTCCTGGGTTTGAAGGCGAAAGCGGGTTTGTATAAGTGTGGGTTTTAGGGAAATATCCAGTGGTTCAGTCATAACTTTATGCTGGCCATCTTTCCAAATTAAACTCAAAGACTTATTAACTCTGGGGGCAGTTTGTAAGGTTAGTAGACTGCGGTTATAATTTGAATTGGTGGAAATGAAGGGGCGTAGTTTGTAGACTGGCCGAATGAAAGTAGTGTCGATTTTTTCTGTTTTGGATTCAAAAACAGAGTCAATATGCAAAACAATTTCCTGTCCGCCATCCAGCATAACAATTTTTTCATATTTGATTAAAACAGAATCTAAATGGGCAGAGTATCGATTATTCACCCCGTTTTCATCACTTAGATAGGCAAAGTATTCCCCATCGATGGCAACGGGCGAACGTTCATTGGCGTAGGGAGTATTTGTAATTTGAATTAGTTCCTTAGAATCGTTGGTTAAGTCGTAGTAGAATATATCTAATTTATTCAGAGGTAGAACAGTATCGAGTTTTTGAAATTTAATGATAGAATCCTGGCGATTAGAGGCAAAGAGAATTCCTTTTTTACCTTCGATTTCCACGAAAGTGGCATCCAGGTCATCATAATAATCCTGGGTGATGCGTTTAGTAGAGCGATTATTTATTCTAAAAATAAAAATATCAGATTGTCCTTGTACGATGGAAGAAAGGACAAGTTCATTATTGCTGCTGTAATCCATACTCAAGATGCGCTCGAGTTTGGAAACGACGTCCATTGTTTCTGTTTTTTGGGTCTCAAGAGCATATAGAGCGAGCTTTATAACATCTCTTTTTTCATATATAATGGCTACATCTTTACTATTTGGACTCCAGGCGAGGAGTGGATAGTTATAATCAGTTGCCTGGAACATATTGCGAAATCCATGACGCATAATTACTTTGCGATTTCCTGTTTCCAAATCTTGTAAGTAAACCTTAAAGCGTCCGATTTCATTAGTAGCATAAACCATTGATTTCCCATCCGGACTCATTTTGGGTTGGGAGATGGGGAGGTTTCGTTTATTTTTTATTCGGAGGATATTTTCTTTATTGACTTCAACACCAGCCAGTTGATCAATATTATAACGTTGGTAATAGAAGTCATACCAGTTTTCTGTGGCCATGGTAAATGTATTTCCAAGGACATAGAGAAAACCACTTTCCACACTTCTGTTGATTCGAGTGAGGTATAAGAGGTTAGAAACGGTGGAGCTGCCGTAATTTTGTTGTATAAAATACCAGAGGGAATGTCCTGCCAGTTGGGGATCTGTTTTAATTAAATCATTAAAGTTTTTATATTTTCCATTTAAAATTCCATCGCGAAGTTTATTATCGAGATCGGTATTCCAATCCTCTCCCACGTAGGCGATCAAGCCTTCCCTAAACCAATCTGGTAAATTGAGAAGGACAGCATTCTGGACAATCTCTTGTAAATTTCCGCCAAACATCATGTGATCCAGGTAAACTCTTGCGATGCCTTTACGGATTTGGCGGCGCAGATGGTTATGGTCGCCATTAAAGTAAACAAATATTTTATTTCCAACTATTTTAGTAACGCCCCCTGTATTGTAAAAAGCTTCTTCATTCCCAACATTACTTTGTTTTAAATCTGTGAGATCGGTATACACTAGGATTTCGATTTTATCATTGATCCGGTATTCCAGGAGGGATTGCAATTCAGGATAATCCTGCTCGGCCATCATCACCGCTGCCTGACCGATATTTCTGCCATCTTTGTACCAGTAGGCGGTGAAATTTTTGCTGGAATATTCTGACCAGATAAAATCGTGGTATTGTACCCGGTTTTTACCAAATTGAGTTTGAATGCCCTGCGCAAAAATAAAGCAGGGAAGCAGGAGGAAAAAAAGAATAGAGGATATATTAAATTTCATATTGTGTTAATGATTAAACAAACTGTGTTGGGTTATTATTGAATTCGTTACTTTGTGTTATAAAGAATAATAATGTTTAATTTACAAGAAAATAAACCGAACATCAACCACAAAGTTTTCCTTTGACAAGAAATGGCGAAAAATTTGTGCCAAAGTTGTGGTTATTACTTCTAATTTAACGCAGAAAAACTATGCATGTTGCCAAATTTGTTTTCAATGCTTTTCAGGAAAATACTTATGTCCTTTACGATGATACCCATGCCTGCGCTATTGTCGATCCGGGTTGCAATAGTCCCGAAGAAGAGCAAATGCTTACGGATTTTATCGAAGGGCATCAACTGAAGCCAGAATTATTGCTCAATACGCATTGCCATGTAGATCACGTTTTGGGGAATGCCTTTGTCGCTAAAAAATACGATCTGGAATTAATCACACACAAGGGTGAAGCGGAACAACTGGAACGGGTTGCTCAATATGCACCCATGTATGGAATCATCTACCAAAAATCTCCTGCTCCCTCCAAATTTCTGGACGAAGGAGATACGATAACCTTTGGCAAAACAGAATTGGAAGTATTATTTTGTCCGGGGCATTCACCGGCTAGTATTTGTTTCGTGCATCGACCTTCCAAAAATATCATTGCCGGAGATGTTTTGTTTCAGGGTAGTATCGGGCGGGTAGATTTGCCGGGAGGGAATGGAGACACACTGATGAAGAGTATTGTAGAAAAGCTCTTGCCATTTGAAGATGACTTCAAGGTGTATCCGGGGCACATGGGAGAAACGACTATTGGTGAAGAACGACGCTCGAATCCGTTCATCCTGGCCTACCTAAGCGGACAAAAAATATTTTAGTTATGAGTTTTGCTGCGCCGGGGTTGGTGATTGCCTTCGCAGGATTATTAATTCCTTTGCTCTTGCACTTATGGAATCGACGGCAGCATAAGGTGTTAAAAATTGGAAGCATTCA
The DNA here is from genome assembly GCA_020629915.1 of Saprospiraceae bacterium. Taxonomy (GTDB): domain Bacteria; phylum Bacteroidota; class Bacteroidia; order Chitinophagales; family Saprospiraceae; genus JAHDCK01. Next base: position 32,448 of record JAHDCK010000005.1, on the reverse strand, counting down.
ATTTTTGGGCAAAGGGGAACAACAAAAAATTTCCAATCTTCGGTTGAGTGACTTTTGGCTATGGGTTTTGAGGACTTTGCTTGTAGGCTTGTTTTGTTTATTGCTTTTGCAGCCCTATTGGGAACGGACTAAAATAGTAAATAAGAATAATAAAGTCATTTTAATCCAGCCAGAATTGCTAAAGGAAAAAGTCGTATTGGAATTGTTAGATTCTATTCGGCAGGAAGAGACACAGGCATTTTTAATGCAGGCAGATTTAGTACCGATAAATTTTGAAAATTTATCAAATTATAATAAGATTATTTCTGATGTAAATGTTTGGAATATTCTCCGGCAATTAGATAATCAAAAAAATCCTCCGGATAGTATTTATATAATATGCCAGCCTTTTCAAAAATTTTTTCAAGGGAAACGACCTGAAGTTGCTTCAGCTATAACCTGGCAATTAATGCCTTTAGAAAACCCAGTAACTATTTTGGAGGATGTTTTTATTTATAATAATAAAATAAGTTTTTTAATAAAAAAGGAGGGAGGAGAAGGCTCAGTGTATTTAAAGGGTGAAAAAAGTATTTCGGAATTGCCCGGAGATTTTCTCCTTGAGTCAGGGACAGAAGTTAGTATTGAACAAAAGGATTCAATCTATGTTGCCTTTCTAAAAAGTAATCCAGAAGATATCAGAATAGTAACTCAACTACAACCCTTAAAAATAAGTGTAATAAAAGAAAAAAAATATGAAAAACAATTTTATTATATCGTAGCAGCACTTCAAGCCATAAAAAAATACCAGGACAAACCTATCGAATGGATAGAAATCAATGAGGCAGAAAAACCCGATAGTGATTGGGTTTTTAATTTAAGTGACAATAGAATTGATGATTATAATATAAAAACAATTAAAATTAATAATACGCATCCTTCCGGTAATTTGATTGTCTCTGTAAAAGAGGATTTATTTTATTTAAATAAAAACCTAATGAAGAACGAGGAGCCTGATGAAAGATTAGCAGAGCAGTTGATGGAAATTTTGTATCCCAATGAATGGAATATAAAGAGGGATTACCGGTTGTTGACTGAAGCAGAAATAACTCCGGGAAAAAAGGCAAGTCATAAGAAAAATGGAAACCTTCAGCTGGAAATGCAGCGGCAAGAAGCGCATTCCTATTTAGTAGCATTGCTTTTTTTCTTATTTTTTATTGAAAGATTTGTAGCATTTAGGAAACAAAAATGACAGAGCAAAAAATACATCCACTCTTGCAAAAGCTCCTGGGAAAATGGAAGCGTATACAGTGGACAGAAGCGTTGTTTTGGAGCCTTGGAGCAGGTGTCTGGGTCGGATTGTTAGTTTTTGTTAGTTCTAAAGATATTTTTTGGTTCCCGATAATTTTTGCGGGTGGGATTACTTTGAGTTCAATTATTATTTATAATAATTTATTAAATTTTAAAATTGAAAATCTTCTTTCCCATTTAAATCGACGGTTCCCGGTTCTGGAACAAAGCAATCGATTGCTTACTATAGAAAGAGATAAGCTGAATTCCTTACAGCAAATACAACAGGAAAAAATTATCACCATACTAAAGAATAATTACAACAAAATATATTTTAAAAATAATATATCAAAAGCCATGTTGTTTCTTTTAGCCGGACTGGGTATTGTTGGCTGGTTTGTTTTTTTGCCAACAACAACTTCTGGTATAAATGAATATCTTTCTAATAAAACAAAAGTTCTAACAAAAAAAGAAGATGCTATCACTAAGGAGATTAAGGAGCCTGTAAAATTAATAACTCAAAACTTAGCCATTACGCCTCCAGCATATACAGGGTTATCTTTTTTTAATACAAAAAAATTAAATACAGAAGCGCCTTATGGCAGTAAAGTGAAGTGGCAGTTAAAATTTTCCGGAGCATTGGAGTGGGTCAAATTGCAAGCAAAAAATCAGATGATTCCTTTGACTAAAAAAGGAGATGCCGAGTGGAGTTTAGAAAAAGTCATTACAGAAGAATTTAATTACCAGATTTTATTTAAAGAAAAAAATCGTTCTGAAAATCGAACAGGATATTATACAATTAAAATTATACCCGATCAAAAGCCAGCGATAAAAATTGAAGGCTTACCGTCATATAAAGAATTTGAATATGATTCTACTTTAAATGTATCCTTCGTTACTCACCTGGAAGATGACTATGGAATCCGGGACGCATACCTCATGGCAATGATCAGCAGAGGTGAAGGAGAAAATGTAAAATTCCGCGAAGAAAAAATAAAATACAATCAATCATTTGGGGGTAAAAAATATTCTATAAATAAAAATCTATTTCTAAAAGAATTAAAGATGGGACCGGGAGATGAATTATATCTTCATGTAGAAGCTAAAGATAATCGCTATCCCAATCCTCAAACATCTAAAACAAACAAATACATTATTTCCTTTAAGGATACAACTAAGGCCGCAATCCTTTCAGATTTTTCCATGCCGATAGATAAAATGCCTGCTTACTTCCGAAGCCAGAGACAAATCATTATTGATACCAAAAAAATCTTGACAGAAAGAGGGGAAATAGCTGAGGATGAATTCAAAAAACGCTGTAATGATATTGGAGTCGATCAGAAAATTTTGCGCTTGCGTTACGGAAAATTCCTGGGAGAAGAATTTGAAGAATCCATCGGAGGCCATGATCATGAAGCAGAAGAAAAAGCCCAGGCGGAGCCCGAAAAAGATTCTTTAACCCAGGAGGAAGTCCACCACGATCATGACCACGAAGCGGATGATCATCATCACGACCACGATCATGATCACCACGATCATGAACATCATGATCATGAAGGACATGAACATGAGGAGGAACATCATGACCATGAGCATGGTGAAGAGGAGGCACATTCCGGGCATGATCACCATCATCATCACAGCGCACATTCTACCCATGATCACGAGGAAAAAGCACCGGATGAAACGGACGAATCCCAACAAATGCTGGAAGAATTTATGCACTTGCATGATCGGTCGGACCACGCTTCTTTTTTTGATCGATCTACTTCGGCCAAGCTTCGTCGTGCCTTGGCTTTTATGTGGGATGCGGAGTTGCACCTGCGTTTGGCGCAGCCGGAAAAAGCATTGCCCTTTGAACAAAAAGCATTAAAACTTATAAAAGAAATTCAGCAAGCATCAAGGGTTTACGTAGAACGGGTGGGCTTTGAATCGCCTGTAATAAAAGAAGCCGAGCAGCGATTAAAAGGAGAAGGTTGGGAGGAGATTCAACCCCGAACCCGATGGTTAGAAATAAACAAGAAGACAAATTTTAACCATATAAAAAATGCTGTTTCGATTTTACAAGGGCAAATTCAGTATGGAGAGTCTATGAAAGAAAATGAGAGGATTACGCTCCAAAGAGCAGGGGAAGAAGTGGCGAAAATGAGCTTGACTCATCCGCTTGCTTCGTATAAATTACTATCGGGTATTCGTCAGTTGAAGGATGGGGAAAAAATGAATATCAATGAACTAAAATTTATGCAACGTTCTTTAATTCGTTTGTTGCCTTATGACGAAACACAACTCGCCAAAAAACAAAAACATAGAAATCAATTAAACGATCTCTACCTGAAACAATTGAATCATTAAAATTTGAAATATTTTTTAAATATTGTTTTTTTATGTTCTAATGAAGCGTATTGGCTTTATCTTGGAATGGCTGTTTTGGCAGGATTGGCAGGGTTGTTTTTTATATATAAAAAGGAAGGGTATAAATTTTTTAGGAGCCTGTTTTATTTGATTGGTCTCGGCAGCTTATTGCTCATTGCCTGGCAGCCAGGAAATTTTAGACCTGACACAGGGAAAAATATCTTACTGTTGACTTCTAATTTTCAGGAGGAAAAAAGAGATAGTTTATTAGAAGTTTTGCCTGATGCTGAAATGCTTTCTTTTGAATCTGTGCGGACGATACAAAACTTAAGCAACAAATTTAATTCTATAAATAAAATACATTTACTTGGTGACGGTTTGCCGGAATCTGAATGGCAATTTTTAGAAAATTATCCGGTTGATTTTTACCTGAATGAAAAAAAATCAGGAACGCTTTCTTTTGATTATTCTGATCCGGTTTTGGAAAAAGAAATTTTTTATGCAAGTGGATTATACAATAATCAAGGTGAGAAGAAAAAAATTATATTAAAAACTCCAGAGGGAAAAGTAGATTCTGTTCTATTAAAAAAAGGACTCCATTCTTTTAAATTAAAGAGCCGTCCAAAAGCTGCCGGGCAATTTGAATATAATATCATCATATTAGATAAAAATGAAAAAATATTAAATTCAAATCCATTTCCCGTTCGGGTTTTGACCGCCAATTCTCCCCATATTTTCTTTTTGCAAAATACACCCAACTTTGAATTAAAATATATTAAAAATCATTTAAATAATTTAGGCTACAGAGTCACAGTAAAAACGGGTTTGACAAAAGGTAAAACCAAAACGGAGACCTTCAATCATCAGCAATCTGTCCCCTCAGAATTTTCTGTTGCTTATTTAAATAAAATAGATTTGATAATCACGAATGGAAAGACCCTGTCAAAAATGTCAAACGCTCAACAACAAATGTTGAAAAAAGCGATTCAGGCTGGCTTGGGTTTATTGCTTCTTCCCGATGCTTATTTATTTAGTTCAGACATTTCTGGAAACAATAAAAAATCATTTTTTAATTATGATTTTAAAACAAATTCAAAAGAAAACATCCTTCTTCAATTTTCTAAAACAGATTCCATAAAAATAAAATCCTGGTTATTTGAACCCATCAACTCCTCCGGATTAATACCTGTGATGAAAGATGCGGAAGGCAGAATTCTGTCTGCTTACCGGAAAAGCGGAAAAGGCAGAACAGGCTTTCATCTATTCAAAAAATCCTATCCACTAATTTTGAGCGGAAAAAAAACGGCCTATAAAAAACTCTGGGCAGAAATGCTCAATCCCCTTTTGCGAAGAACAGAAACTACCCGTAGCTGGAAAATCGATCCAACATCTTTTGCCGTTAATGAGCCAGTACTTTTTTATTATTTTTCTAAAAAAACACCAGAGGCAGGATACTATAAAAATCCCCAAGGCGATCGGATTCCTTTCTACTGGAAAGAACAGCCCAACCAATCAGGGTGGTGGCAGGGACAATTTCACCCAACCGAAACAGGAACCCATATTATCTATTCCACTAAAGAAGCTTTACGTATTCAAATTCCGGATACTTCCGCCTGGAAAAACCTCAGAACTAATCGCCTTCTGGAAAAAAATAAAACCTTCGCTCAAAATTTTACCCCAATAAAAAATAATAAAATCTTATCCTCTGCCCCCCAACCCTACCCAATTTGGTGGTTTTATTTATCCTTTTTGTTTTCTGCTGGCTTACTTTGGTTCTTTGAGAAACTCTGATTTGATTACTTTTGTAAAATACTCCAACATTTCAAATCAAGTCAGCAATTTTTATGGAAGTAACCGCCGGAGCATTAGCTCAAATGATCAATGGAAAAGTAGAAGGAAACCCGAATACAATTATCCGGCGACCTTCCGGTATAGAAGATGCAGGAGAAGGATGTATCAGTTTTATTTCCAATCCAAAATATAATGATTATGTGTACACAACAAAGGCATCAGTATTATTGGTGAGCGAAGACTTTGAAACCAATCAGCCGGTCAAACCAACTTTAATACGCGTAAAAGATGTTTACTCCACTGTTGCCCTTTTGCTCCAAACCTTCGCCCCAAAAGAACATCTTCCCAAAAAAATTGACGAACAATGCTTCGTGCATCTCCATGCTCAGGTCGGAACCGGTACCTCTGTTGGAGCATTCGCCTATATTTCTGAAGGAGCAGTTGTTGGAGAGAACTGTACTATTTATCCACAGGTTTTTATCGGTAAAAATGTGAAAATTGAAGATGGAACAACCCTCTTTCCAGGTGTAAAGGTTTATCACAATTGTAAAATTGGTAAAAACTGCATCTTACAGGCTAATGTGATCGTAGGAAGTGACGGATTCGGTTTTGCTCCTCAGGAGGATGGTTCCTATAAAAAAATTGCACAAATTGGAAATGTAGTCATAGGCAATGAAGTAGAAATCGGAGCCAATACTGTCATCGATCGCGCTACGATGGGGACAACCCTTATTAAAGACGGCGTAAAACTCGATAACCTCATCCAAATTGCCCACAATGTAGAAATTGATGAAAATACAGTCATCGCCGCTCAAACCGGGATCGCCGGTAGCACCAAAGTAGGTAAAAACTGTCAAATCGGTGGTCAGGTCGGAATGGTTGGGCATATTCAGATCGCCGACGGAGCTAAAATTCAGGCACAGTCCGGCATCAATCGCACCATAAAAAATCCAGATGCCCGCTTGTATGGATCTCCTGCACTACCATATAATGATTACCTCAGGGCATATAGTATTTTTAGAAAATTACCAGCGTTGCAAAAACGCATTACTGAACTGGAAAAGCAACTAAAAGAGAAAGGGTAAGACGCTTTTACATGAATTTTAAAACATAACCTTAATTGTTCCCTACATTAATTTTATCTTTGCAGACTATTTTCAAGATAAGAGCTTTCTAAGACATTGAATTTTTTTATAATTCATAAGTGCTTTTCAAGCTCCAAGGGAATCAAGAATGAACCAAACGACTCTAAAATCTTCCATTTCTTTGAATGGCGTAGGATTGCACACAGGGAAAAAAGTGAGCATCACCATCCTGCCTGCTCCTGCCAATCATGGCTATAAATTTAAGCGCATTGACTTAGATAATCAGCCCGTGATCAATGCCGATGCCAATCTCGTTGTATCAACCAACCGGGGTACAACTCTCCAAAGAGGCGAAGCTCAGGTCAGTACAGTAGAACATTTGCTTTCTGCAATGGTTGGAACAGGATTAGATAACGCCCTTATAGAAATTGATGGCCCGGAAGTACCGATTATGGATGGAAGTGCCCAGCCTTTTGTGGATGAAATTTTAAAAACAGGCATGGATAACCTCGAAGCTGAGCGTCAATTTCTCGAAATCCTCGAACCTGTTTCCTATAAAGATGAAGTCACCGGAACAGAATTAGTAGCGTTGCCATCAGAAAATTATCAAGTGACTGCCATGATAGATTTCCAGTCACCTGTCCTTGGAATGCAGTATGCCTCACTTGAAGATTTAAAGAATTATACAACAGAAATAGCAAAGTGTCGCACCTTTGTTTTTTTAAGAGAATTAGAATCCCTACTCTCACAAAACTTAATCAAAGGCGGAGATTTGGATAATGCCCTGGTGATTGTCGATAGAGCCGTTAGTCAGGAAGAACTGGATGCACTCGCTCAGAAATTGGGAAAACCATCTATACGCATAGAAAAGGAAGGTATCCTCAGTACCGTAGATGCACATTTTAAAAATGAACCCGCACGACATAAACTATTAGACATTATAGGGGATATGGCTCTTGTCGGTGTCCCTGTTAAAGGTAAAATTGTAGCGACCAAACCCGGACATACAGCTAATGTGCAGTTCGCTAAAGTTTTAAAAAAACTCTATCGCGAACAACGGAAATTAAAAGGCAAGCCCCGCTACAATCCCAACGATGCACCGCTTTATTCGACAGTTGAGGTTGAAAAAATGCTACCGCACCGCCATCCGTTTTTATTAGTGGATAAAATTATTGAGTTATCGGATCATCACGTCGTGGGGATAAAAAATGTCACCTATGACGAATATTTTTTCCGGGGACATTTTCCAAATAATCCGGTCATGCCCGGAGTGCTTCAGATCGAGGCGCTTGCGCAAACGGGTGGAATTTTGGCTTTATCCACAGTTCCGGATCCGGGCAACTGGGATACTTATTTTGTGAAAATAGAAAGCGCGAAATTCAAGCAAAAGGTCGTTCCTGGCGATACGATTATTTTAAAAATGGAATTACTCAGCCCTATACGTCGGGGTATCTGTCACATGCAGGGCACCGCCTATGTTGGTAATAAAGTCGCAACAGAAGGAGAATTTATAGCTCAAATTATAAGAAGAAATACAGCAGATGAAGCATAATATGGCCTACATAAACCCGGATGCTCAATTGGGAGCCAATGTCAAAGTTGATCCCTTTGCAAGTATTCATGAGGATGTGGAAATTGGTGAAGGGTGCTGGATTGGATCCAATGCAGTGATCATGCCAGGAACGCGAATGGGCAAAAATTGCAAAATTTTTCCCGGGGCAGTCGTAGGAGCTATTCCTCAGGACTTAAAATACAAAGGAGAAGAAACGACTTTGATTTTAGAGGATAATGTGATCGTTCGGGAGTATTGCACCCTCAATAAAGGAACAACGGAAAATATAGAAACCCGCATCCGAAAAAATACGTTGCTGATGGCTTACGTCCATGTAGCACATGATTGTGATATAGGAGAAAATTGCATATTAGCAAATAATGTGAATCTGGCAGGACACATAAAAATAGAAAATTATGCAATACTTGAAGGCTTAGTCGCTGTGCAGCAATTTGTAAAAATCGGAACACATAGTTTTGTTACAGGCGGCTCTCTAGTACGAAAAAATGTACCGCCTTTCGTCAAGGCTGGAAGGGAGCCCTTATCTTATGTCGGCGTCAATTCAATTGGTCTTCAACGCCGGGGATTTGACTCGGAAACAATTAATTATATAAAGGATATATACAGGATACTGTATGTTCGGGGATATAATACGTCTCAGGCAGTAGCCATGATAAAAGAGCAAATCCCTGCAATCAAAGAGAGAGATAATATATTAGATTTTATAAAGGATTCTCCCAAAGGCATCATGCGGGGGTTCCGCCATATCAATGGAAAAAAAATCCACTAATCTCCTGTGAATATCCACCTCCAAAATATCGGGAAGCGATTCCGCTATGAGTGGATTTTTAAAAATATTAATATAAAATTTGAATCCGGCAACAAGTATGCTATCACCGGCGCAAATGGTTCTGGCAAGTCAACCTTGATGAAAGTTCTTTCCGGGCACCTCTCACCTTCTAAGGGGAATATTTTTTATAAAATAAATGATAAAATTATAGAAAAAGAAAACGTATATCAATACGTTAGTTATGCAGCACCTTATATCCAACTTCCCGAAGAAATGACGCTGGCAGAACTTTTATCCTTCCATCAAAAATTTATTGCCTTTCAAAATAATATTTCTACAAAAAATATAATTGAAATTCTAAATTTTAAAAATGCCTCAAAAAAAGAAGTCCGCTTTTTTTCATCAGGAATGAAGCAGCGACTTAAACTTGCTTTGGCTATTTGCTCTGATTCTTCTCTGCTGCTGCTGGATGAGCCCACTACTAATCTCGATACTCAGGGAATGAAATGGTATGCCCAATTATTGGAAGAGTACACCCTCGCTAATCGCTTGACTATTATTGCCTCCAATGTCGCTTCGGATTATGCCGGAAGCAAGGAGATTTTTAATATTATGGATTATAAAAAGTGAATTTTCATCATTTGCTTAACAATTTTTACAACCCACACTCTGTCAAATCAATTGCAATTAAATACCATTTCCCTTTTTGAAAACCAAAATATAGCATCTCAGAATATATTTCATTTTTGCCTTTGACTCCCAGGATCACCTGCCTTGAAATGGCTTTTTCTGCATTTTTTAAACGATTGTATTCTCTTCCTCCGTCTTCATCCGGTACAGTAATCCCCAATCCTTTTAATTCATTATAGGTTTCCGTCAAACCCGAATAGGATATTTCTTTTTTATCTGCAAAAACGCCGGTTCGCCTGAAGGAGCAATGTACATCCTCCTCCTCTTTAGCTTCTATATATTGCATATATAATCTTGAATCTGGAACGTCATTTAGAAAGGTAATTAACTCCCGGAGTGGAAGAGAACCCGGCTCTTTTTGCCCACTCAAAACCATTAATGAGTCAGAAAAATTATAATGAGCAAAATCATTATACATCCCCGCTGAGGGAAAAATATAAAACAGGCCATGCTCGGGAGAAACCACTGAATTGAGTCCTTTCGCATTTTTCTTTTTGAGGTTGACTACTAGGTCATTCAGTAAACTACCAAAAGCTTCATCCGGAGTCGCATTTTCATTTTCTTTGAGCTTGCTGATGGATTCCCCGTCGGGCGAAGGGTCGGCTATTACTGTTTTAGGTTCTGATGAATCCGTTTTGCAACTGACCAGCAATAAAATCATCATCAAAAAACTCAGGCATTTATTCCTAGACATCATAAGGATTATTTTTTCCGTTGTAGAACGGATTTTACAGCAGAAATAATATCCGAACTATCCAATCCATACTTTTTCAACAAATCATCCGGCGTTCCACTTTCTCCAAAACTATCCTTTACAGCTACAAATTCCATAGGCGTAGGCAGCTTTCTAGCCAGTAGTTGTGCGATGCTGTCACCCAGTCCGCCATTCATTTGGTGTTCTTCTGCTGTTACTACGCATTTTGTTTTTAAAACAGAATCCAAAACCGCTTCTTCATCCAGTGGTTTTATAGTATGAATATTGATTAAATCACAGGAAATACCCTCAGCTTCCAGTTCTTTTACCGCTTCTACCGCTTTCCATACCAAGTGTCCGGTCGCAAAAATACTCACATCGCTTCCTTCATTTAGGGGAAGTGCCTTACCTATTTCAAATGGTTGATCGCCCATGAACATCGGCCAGCCCGGACGCCCAAAGCGAAGGTAAACCGGCCCATGATGCTCGGCAATAGCAAGCGTCGCCGCCTTGGTTTGAGCATAATCACAAGGGTTGATAACCGTAAATCCAGGTAACATTTTCATCATGCCGATGTCTTCGAGTATTTGGTGCGTAGCTCCGTCTTCTCCCAGGGTTAGTCCGGCATGAGAGGCACAAATTTTCACATTTTTATGAGAATAAGCGACTGATTGGCGGATTTGATCATACACGCGTCCGGTAGAGAAATTGGCGAAGGTAGTCGTGTAGGGGATTTTTCCAGCAGTGGCCAATCCTGCAGCAATTCCAATCATATTAGCTTCCGCAATCCCTACCTGAAAAAATCGCTCCGGGTGATTGGCGATAAACTGCTGGATTTTTAAAGAACCGACCAAATCTGCACATAAAGCAACGACATTGGGGTTTTGCTGACCCAGTTCAGTCATCGCATCTCCAAACCCATTTCGGGTTGCTTTTTTGCCTTCACTGACTATATTTGAAATCATTATTTTTTTTAGTTTAAAACTGGTTTTTATAGAATTAAAAATCACCTAGTGTTTCCTCCAACTGCGCCAGGGCCACTTCCGTTTGCTCGGCATTAGGTGCTACGCCATGCCACTTATGGGTACCCATCATAAAATCCACTCCGGCTCCCATTTCGGTTTTCATTAAAATAACGATGGGTTTACCTTTGCGGGATTTTTCTTTGGCTTCTCTCAGACCACGAAGGAGATCTTCCATGTCATTGCCATTCATGTGCAGGACTTCCCAGCCGAAAGTGCGCCACTTCCCTTCCAAATCGCCCAGAGAAATCACATCGTCATTCGCTCCGTCAATTTGCTGTCCGTTCCAATCCACTGTAACAATCAGGTTATCCACCTTATGATGCGCTGCAAACATCGCTGCTTCCCAAATTTGTCCTTCCTGAAGCTCTCCGTCACCTGTCAAAGCATAAATCGTTTTATCATCCCCATCCAACCGCTTGGCCAGAGCTACCCCAATCGCCACGGACAGTCCTTGCCCTAAAGAGCCGGAAGCCACGCGCACGCCGGGTAGTCCTTCATGCGTAGCCGGATGACCTTGTAAACGAGAATTTATTTTTCGGAAGGTGGCCATTTCTTCTGTTTTAAAATAACCACTTCTGGAAAGGACGCTGTACCACAGCGGAGAGATATGACCGTTAGAAAGGAAAAACACATCTTCGTTTTTTCCATTCATATTAAAAGCCGGATCGTGATCCATGACTTCAAAATACAAAGCAGTGAGAAAATCTGCACAGCCTAGTGAGCCACCCGGGTGACCGCTTTTAGCCATAGAAACCATGCGCACAATGTCACGTCTCACCTGAGACGCAACGCACTTCAATTCATTGATATCTGCCATAGTGTTGAGTTTTGCTATAAAGGTAGGGTTTAAATTTTTTAGAAAATAAAAAATTTGTTGCAATCCCTGGCAAAGTTGTAGTCCAAAATCAGCAAAGCCCTATTAAGACCAATCCTCCGCTTTGCTTCTTCGCTTAGGCTTTCCGCCCATCAGCTTATGCCACCCAAACATGAATACCCCAAAAATGATCAGGAATAAAACACCCAAAGAAGCTACTGAGCCATAGAAGAAAACGATGATACGTGTTTTTTCTATAATCAGCATGACGATAAAAGTGGCTGCAATCATTAAAAGGAGTCCCGATAGTTTATCAAAACCGGGTATTCTATCCAGATCAACCTTGCGGCGGATGATGAGCAAGGTAGCCAACATGGAAAAAATAGGTAAGAAATATACGATAGCATTGACATTGAGAAAGCTCTGCCGTTCAAATAAAAAAGTATAGGCGCACAACGTCACTGCAAAAATACCCGGAATGCAAACCAGATAAATCAAGGTAGAATAAAGATAACTCCAGGGCGACTGGGCGGATTCCTCCCCATTGGCCAGATTGGCCAGCAAAGCCGTAATCGGGATGATGGAAAAATAAAAAATTACTAATGCCGGGTCGGCTGCTATTGAATCAAAAAGTTGTTGTAAAGTCATTTTTAATGATATTGATTTGAAAGAACAAGGCTAATGTCCGCATTTTCACGCCAAAATGGGTTTTCGCTTCAATTTTAACAAAAAAAAATCACATTTTTTTAATTATAAAATGAGAAAGGAAAGGAATTTCTTTTTTTCTACCAAAGAATATTTGGTAGAAAAACCTGCTTTCTCCTAATTTTTATTTGGTTAGTTATATTAAAAAATAATAGAATAGGTTAAATAAAAATTTATAGCTTGCTTTTTCGGTGACTTTGCCCTTAACTTTACATCATAATTACGAACAAACGCTTGTTTTTCAAGCATTTAAAACAACCTTTAAAAAAGATAATCATGGAAGATTTGTTTAAGAAATTTTTGTACACCGGCGTTGGTCTGGTTTCTGTTACGGCTGAAAAATTACAAAACTCAATAGATGAGTTAGTTGAAAAAGGAAAATTATCCGGCGAAGAAGGACGTAAAGTGGTAGATGAACTCGTAGAGGATTCTGAGAATGTACGTGAAGATATGGAAGGTCGCATCAGAGGATTTATCGAAGCCGCTATGGCGAAATTTGATTTCCCAACTCGTGCAGAAGTGGATAAGCTGGAAGCTAAAATCGAAGAGCTGGAAATGCTCCTGGCCAAAAAGAAAGGCTCTAAGTAATTGCCAATTCTAAAACTTTTTATTATATATTCTAAAACAATTTTTAAATTTTAATTACCATGCAAGATTTATTTAAGAAATTTTTGTACACCGGCGTTGGTCTGGTCACTGTAACTACTGAGAAAATTCAATCAACTATTGATGAATTGATTGAACAAGGAAAAATCTCTGAAGAAGAAGGAAAAAAAGTCGTAGATGACTTAGTGGAAAACACGGAAGCAAAAAGAGAGGAATTCGAAGGACGTCTTCGCAAAATGATCGATAATGTGATCGGAAAGGTGGATTTTCCAAGCCGCAAAGAGGTAAAAGGATTGAAAGATCGTATTGCTGAGTTGGAAACTCAATTGGAGCCTAAGAAAACAACCCGCAAAAGTGCTTCTGTAAAAAAAGTTTCTCCGAGAAAAGTAACGGCGAAGAAAACGACTACACGCAGAAAAGCAACGACTACTAAGAAATAGTCTTTCAAAATATAATTTTTGAGCCGAATTATCCTTTTGGATAGTTCGGCTTTTTTGTTTGGAAAAACTGGTTCGCTTTTTTAGTTATTTGAAATGACTTACTTTTGACAAACTTCTATGTTTCAGACGATAAAAAATATCAACCGCGTTCGGGAAATTACCCGCATTTTGCTTAAATACGGATTTGAGGAAGTGGTGGCGAATACGCCCTTGAAAGCAGTGATCCCCAAGCGCACCCGCCTGGGTTGGGCCAGCGGCAATTATCAACAATACAGCCGTTGGGAATTAATGCGTATGGCCGCAGAGGAACTAGGCGCAACTTTTATCAAGCTCGCTCAAATTTTAGCCAATCGACCGGATCTTGTTCCAGAGGAATTGTTAATTGAATTTGAAAAATTGCAAAGCGATGTGCCACCGTTTGCTATTGAAACGGTCCGGGAAATTATAGAATCAGAAACGAAACAGAAAATCGAAGACCTCTTCGATGTCTTTGAGGAGAAACCGCTTGGAGCGGCCTCGATTGGTCAGGTTCACAAGGCAAGATTGAAAGATGGAACGGATGTCGTAGTCAAAGTGCGCCGACCCCAGGTGAAGGAGCGAGTGGAAACGGATTTGATTATTCTAAAAGAAATCGTGCGACGAGGAGAGAGCTTTTTTCAAAGTCAGGGATTGTACAATGTCATGGATATTGTAAAGGCATTTGAAAAAAGCATATTAAAAGAACTGGATTATAATACAGAAGCGCGCTACATTACGCAGTTTAGAAATTATTATAAAGATTATACGAACTTTTACGTTCCAAAGGCTTTTCGGGAATATTCTACGGATAAAATTCTCTTTTTAGAACTCATCAAGGGTTGTAAAATAACCGATGTGGAAACGCTCAAACGCTGGGGATTGGAACCTACGGAAATAGCGGAGAAAGGAATGGACATCTACATGGTTCAGATTTTTGAACACGGTTATTTTCATGCTGATCCGCATCCGGGGAATATCCTCATCCGCCCGGATGGGGTGCTTTGCCTGATTGATTTTGGGATGATTGGTAAGCTGAGCCAGGCGGATAAATTTTCCTTTGCAGGAATTCTAATCGGGATGGCGCAGAAGGATGCCAAGAAGATGGCGCGGAATTTTAGACGGATAGCAATGGATGCGGATATTCCTGATATGCGTTCTTTTGAGAATGACTTGCAGGATATTATTGATGATTTTGCCAGTTTGAATGTGGATGAAATGAGCATGGCCGATCTGGCGGCTTCGCTTCAGGACGTCATCCGGGATTATCGACTGGAAGTGCCGGGCGGAGTTTTTATCATCCTCAGGGCATTGACGATCCTGGAAGGTATTGGCAAAACCATTCATCCAACTTTTGATACCTATTCTTTCTTCCGTCCTTATGCTATTCGCTTGTTCAAGGCTAAATATTCTCCCAAAAATATCACAGAGGAATTGATGGATTCGGGCGGGGCTTTTTTGGCTTTTATCAATAGTTTTCCCGTAGAGGTGAATGGAATTTTACGTAAAATACGCAAGGGAAAACTGCATATTGAGGTAGAACATTCCGGTTATGAATCCGGCGTGGAAAAACTCAACCGGGCGATCAATCGTCTGACGATTTCTTTTATCATTGTCGGTTTGCTTGTAGCTTCCGGACTGGTGATGAATGCCGGGCAGTTTGCTGGCTGGGCAACGGAAGGAGGCGTTCCTTACCTGAGTATTTTGGGATTTGTCATGGCTTTTTTGCTGACAATGATGTTGTTCTTTTCTAATTGGTGGAGTAGCGGGAAGTAGTTTTTTATA
>JAHDCK010000005.1:0-16738 GCA_020629915.1 Saprospiraceae bacterium | reverse complement strand
TAACCCTGTTTACTAGCACACACAATGGAATCATTATATCTCATCCGGGAAAAGGGGAAGTTTGGTTTTATGAACCAAAACGGCGATGTCATTATCGAGCCGCAATATCTCGCTGCGGAAGATTATGTCAATGGCTTTACCCGCGTTCGTTTTTTTGATAAATTCATCCCGATGGACAAGTATGGGCGATTGTTGTTTAAGCATACGTTTAACTACGTGGATCACTTCCATGAGGAGTTAGCGCGGGTGCTGCTGGTGCGCAAGTGGGGTTTTATAGATACGACGGGGGCGATTGCCATTCCGGTGGAATTTGAAGATGCACATAGTTTTAGCGAAGGGTTGGCCGCTGTAAAATTTGGGGGAGCCTATGGGTTCATTGATTCGGTTGGCAATTTTGTTATCGAGCCGGAATTTGAAGCAGCCGGAGATTTTAAGGCGGGGTTGGCACCCGTTGCGCTGAATGGTCAATATGGTTTTATCAATAAGGAAGGGCAGTTTGCCATCGAACCTAAATTTGAATATTGCCTTGGTTTTTTCTCGAAGGATTCCAGGCAGGTATCGCAGGAAGTAGGGGTGATTATGGAAGACGAAGCCTGGGGGCTGATCAATTCCAGTGGGGATGTTTTATTAGAACCACAGTTTGAAATGGTAGAGGGATTGTCTGAGGGAGAATTTTATGAAAATATGGCCGTGGCCGTTCGGGGCAATCAATATGGCTTTGTGAATGATTTCGGTAAAATTATCGTGCCGCCTCGGTTTGATTTTGCAGGGGATTTTAGTGAAGGGCTGGCTTTGGTAGAGGATCGTTCCCGGTATGGTTTTATCAATAAAATAGGCGATCCCGTTATCGCTCCAAACTGGACGGATGCCGGAGGGTTTTCAGAGGGATTGGCACAAGTGATGGACAAAGGACATTGGGGATATATCGACAATGAAGGCGATTTGGTGATTGATCCTTATTTTGATGAGGCGTTTCCCTTTAGAAATGGTTTGGCGAGGGTAGAGAAAAACGGCATGTGGGCTTATATCAATTCTAATGTGGAAGTGGTGTGGAAGGAAAATGTTTAGTCAAAAACTCCACTTCGACTGGTGTAAGCTGTGCTTACACCGAAATATGTCAGCAGGTTTTTAACCTGCACCAGGGAGGTTAAAAACCTCCACGAGCATTTTGGCGTAGGCGAAGCCTACGCCAGTCTAAAGTTTCCAGCCGTAAATATATTCCTCCAATTCTTTTCCATCCATTTTAACGGTTTGTTCTCCGATTTTTATCCCGCCCATTTTCTCGTAGAATTTTCTATAGGGATTTTCTTTTAGAACAATCAGAAACATATTATTCATTCCTTTTTCTTTTATAAAATTTTTTATCTTATAAAACAATTCTTCTCCCATTCCTTTTCCTCGCTCGGATTCTAATATATAAATCGCATATAATTCTCCTTCATATTCCGGCAATTGTAGATTGATGGCTTTTCCGCCGGAAGCGAAGCCGATGATTTTGCCTTCGTGTTCTGCTACCCAGACTTGTTGATTGGGAGCGGAGTTGGATAAAATTTGCTCCCAGAATTTTTTTCTGTTTTCAAATGAAATATTAGATAGGAATTTTTCAGATAAAATATTTTGATAGGCCGTTTGCCAGCCTTTGACGTGAACATTTGCAATGGCCTCCGCATCCAATGAAATAGCTTTTCTAATATTCATAAAAATCAGAATCGTTCTAAGATCAATCCTTGTGTTTTGTCCTTGACTTTCATTTTCAAGTTTAGGGTATCAGAAGTTAGTCGGACAATTTGTACGCGTCTTTCCTTTCCTTCCTTCGGACTTGTGTATAGCATATTTCCTCGTATATGATATTTTCCTGTCTCCTCATAGACGCCAAAGCTATCATAATCGTAGGAGCCGTTTGGCCAGAAGGCAAATTTGATGCGCTGGTAATCGACCTTGGGCAACAGGGTGTCGCCGTACATGCCAACGGTTTTCCATTTACCTTGGATCATTTGTTGTTCTGCTCCACTGCCACAACTTAACACAAAAATACTTATAAATAAAACCCAATAATATTTTTTCATTTTACAATTTATTCTACACTTAAATAGGGGGTTATTTTTCCAAGCAACTCTGGAGTAATTATTTTAATTTTTTCTATGTCCTTGGGATTTGCATAAGGCCCATGTCGCTCCCGGTACTTGACAATGAGATTGGCTTCCTTCCATCTCAGGTAAGGATGCGCCTTTAGTTCTTCTGCAGAAGCAGAATTAATATTTATTTTTTTTATGGAAATATTTTCATTTTTTAGGAAAGGTAAAATCTTCTGATAAGTAGAATCCGGGAATTTATAAACTTCGGCAACCTGTTCTACTTTGTGAAAACCTCCTAGGGTGTTTTTATATTTTACAATGCGCTTGGAATAGGACGGGCCGATACCATTGAGTCCCTGCCATTCTTCTGCTGTCGCTGTATTGATATCGACATAAACGACAGGCTTGGGTTTGGGGGTGTATTTTTTTTCTTCTTTTTTGGGATACGCTTTCTTAGGATATTTTTCAGGAAATTGTATATAATTTTTTAATCTTTCATAATCTGTTTCTTCAAAGCCAAAAATATTTACCAGTTGTTTTTTGCTCCAAATTTTACCTTTTTTTCTATATTTTAAAAGATTATTTATCGCTTTCGGATTAAATCCGAGTTGCTCTAATTCTGACTTAGAAGCGGTATTTGGATCGAAGGGGAAAGGTTCGATTCGTGCTTCGGATTTAGGTAAAGATTCCTTTGCTTCGCTTTCCTTTGTTTTTGTTTTTTTCTTGTCAGCAGATTCAATTTTAATAAACGGAGCGAGGCGATCAAATTCATTTTCTATCCCATATATTTTTTTAAAATCTTCTTTTTCTTTAAACGGTTTTTTATTCCCTCTAAACTTTAAAATGCGATTGGCCATTTTTTCAGAAAGGCCCAGTTTTACAAAATCCTCCTTTGTAGCTGTATTTGGATCGAAGGGGAAAAGGGAAGGCTTTTTTTCTTCTGTAATTTCTTTCGGGCGATCAGCATTTGAAATTTCCTTGGTGGGTATAAATTTCTCCTTGTGGTATTGTTCTACTTCCAATTCAAAAGCAGAAAAATCCACTGACTCCTCCTCGGCCATCAGCGGCCAAAGTTTGGGCAGGATCACGGCAATAACAAATATCAAAACCAGCAAAACGATAATACCGTTTCTTTCTTTTCTTGAAAAATCAAAATAGGCTTTGGGTGAATTATTCATTTTAAAGGCAATAACAGCACAAATATATTAATATCCTAAAGATACAAAATTTTAAAAAGGGAATAATAAAAAATGCCTGTGAACAAAACCAGGGCGTATCCTTGTTTGTATTTAGTAAAATTTAATCCAGCTAGTTTGTAGTTTTGCATTCTAAAAGTAAATAATGACAACATTAGAAAAAATAGCCAGTAAGCGCATACTCGTATTGGATGGTGCAATGGGTTCCATGATCCAGCAATACGGATTAGAAGAAGCAGATTATCGTGGGGAACAGTTTGCTGATTTCCATCGAGACCTCAAGGGAAATAATGACTTGTTATCCATGACAAAACCGGAGGTGATTGAAGCTATTCATAAGGCATATCTGGAAGCAGGTTCAGACATCATCGAGACGAATACTTTTAATGCAACTTCTATATCTCAGGAGGATTACGATTTGCAGGATCAGGTTTATAATATAAATTTAGCCGCAGCTAAAGTCGCTCGAAAAGCAGCCGATGATTTTACTAAAATAACACCAGACAAGCCCCGGTTTGTCGCCGGAGCGATGGGGCCAACAACCAAGGCCGCTTCCCTTTCTCCTGATGTAAACAATCCAGGATTTCGCTCGGTGACTTTTGATGATGTCATGGAATCCTACTATGAGCAAATTCAGGGTTTAGTAGATGGTGGAGTGGATATTCTTCTGGTAGAAACCATCTTCGATACGCTAAATTGCAAAGCGGCTTTGTATGCTATTGAAAAATATTTTGAGGAAAAGGGGAAGCGGTTGCCCGTGATGGTTTCCGGTACAATTACCGATGCAAGTGGCCGGAACCTCTCCGGGCAATCCGTCGAAGCCTTTTGGATTTCCGTAAAACATGTTGAGTTATTTAGTGTAGGATTGAATTGCAGTTTTGGAGCCGATCAGATGCGTCCTTTCATACAGGAATTATCTAAAATTGCCAATTGCCGGGTAAGTGCTTATCCCAATGCAGGTTTGCCCAATGAGTTTGGTGAATATGACCAAACGGCAAAAGAGATGGCTGTTTTTATGGATGATTTTGCAGAAAGCAGCTTTGTCAATATCGTTGGTGGATGCTGTGGCTCTACGCCGGATCACATTCGAGCTATTGCGGAAACAGTTAAAAATATCCAACCGCGCCCGGTTCCAAAGGAAAGCCCATACACCCAGTTTAGCGGATTAGATCCCTTGATAATCCGCCCGGAAAGTAATTTTATCAATGTAGGAGAACGAACCAATGTAACCGGTTCCAAAAAATTTGCCCGACTGATAAAAACAGGCGAGTACCAGGAAGCTATTTCGGTAGCGCAACAGCAGGTAGAAGGCGGAGCGCAGATCATTGATGTCAATATGGATGAAGGAATGCTGGATTCCAAGCAGGCGATGGTCGATTTTCTGAATCTGATTGTCTCTGAGCCGGAAGTGGCTCGTCTGCCGATCATGATCGATTCTTCCAAGTTTGAAGTCATTACGGCAGGATTGAAATGCGTTCCTGGCAAGTGTATTGTAAATTCTATTTCACTCAAAGAAGGTGAGGAAGAATTTATCAAACAAGCAAAAATTGTCCGACGATTTGGGGCGGCGGCAGTTGTGATGGCTTTTGACGAAACCGGACAAGCGGATACGATTGAACGCAAGGTTGAAATTTGTAAAAGAGCCTATGATATTTTAGTTGAAAAAGTAGGTTTTCTTCCTACGGACATCATATTTGATCCCAATATCTTCGCTGTTGCGACAGGAATTGAAGAACACAATGAATATGGGATAAATTTTATAGAAGCTACCCGACAAATAAAGGAGCGTTGTCCCGGAGCCTTGATTAGCGGAGGCGTGAGTAATTTATCCTTTTCCTTCCGTGGAAATAATCACGTTCGGGAAGCAATGCACTCGGCCTTTTTGTATCATGCGACTCAGGCAGGCATGGATATGGGAATTGTCAATGCCGGGATGTTGGAAGTCTATGAAGAAATTCCAAAAGAATTATTAAAATTAATTGAAGACGTTCTCTTTAATAAACACCCGAAGGCGACGGATGAACTGATCGATTATGCCGAGCGGGTGAAAGGCGGAGGCCGGACGCTGGTTCGGGATTTGAGCTGGCGGGAAGGAACGGTAGAAGAGCGGTTGTCTCATGCCCTGGTCAAAGGTATTACAGAATTTATTATAGAAGATACAGAAGAAGCCCGCCAAAAATACGATGCGCCGCTGCATGTCATTGAGGGGCCATTGATGGATGGAATGAATGTGGTTGGAGATCTCTTTGGTTCGGGTAAAATGTTTTTGCCGCAGGTGGTGAAGAGCGCACGGGTAATGAAAATGTCTGTGGGGCATCTCACGCCATTTATTGAAGCAGACAAAGCCAAGGCAGGCAATAGTTCTAAAGGTAAAATTCTGATGGCGACGGTTAAAGGCGATGTGCATGATATTGGTAAAAATATTGTCGGGGTGGTTTTGGGTTGTAACAATTTTGAAATCATCGACATGGGCGTGATGGTTCCGGCTGAGAAAATTTTGCAAACGGCGATCAAGGAAAATGTAGATATGATCGGATTGAGCGGATTGATTACGCCTTCTTTGGATGAAATGGTTCACGTAGCGAAGGAAATGGAACGCAAAGGCATGAAGATGCCATTGCTAATCGGTGGAGCCACTACTAGTAAAATGCACACAGCTGTAAAAATTGAACCTCATTATTCCGGTTCTGTGACTTATGTGCTGGATGCTTCCCGTGCGGTGACGGTAGCGAGTTCTCTTTTGAGTGAGGATGAAACAACGAGAACTAATTTTATAAATAAAACGAAAGAAGAATACGAAACCGTTCGCAAGAATCGGGGCGATAGAAAATCGGCTAAAAAATATATTTCTTTAAAAGATGCAAGAAGTAATAAAATTAAAATAGACTGGACTTCCTACGAACCGCCTGTTCCGATTCAGACGGGCATTGAAGTTTTTCCGGATTACAATATTGAAGAATTGACGGATTATATTGATTGGACGCCTTTCTTTTCTACCTGGCAACTTCGGGGAAAGTATCCGGCCATTTTTGAGAATGAAGCCTATGGAGAAGAAGCCAAAAAATTATTCAATGATGCCCAGTCCATGCTGCGTCGAATTATTGATGAAAACTGGTTGCAAGCTAAGGCGATTGTCGGTTTATTCCCGGCAAGTAGTCAGGAAGACGATGTTTTAATTTATAAAAATGAAAATAGAGAAGAAGTACAAACAACCCTGCACTTCCTTCGGCAGCAACGCAAAAAAGCTCCGGGACAGGCCAATAACTGCCTGAGTGATTTTATCGCTCCGGCAAGCAGCGGACGGGAAGATTATATCGGGGCATTTGCCGTAACGGCAGGAATCGGTATAGAAAAATACGTCAAAGCTTTTGAAGAGAATAATGATGACTACAATGCGATTTTGTTAAAAGCATTGGCAGATCGACTAGCGGAAGCACTGGCGGAACGAATGCATGAATATATGCGGAAGGAATATTGGGGATATGTGCCGACAGAGACTTTGAATAATGACTCCCTGATTGCAGAAAAATATCAGGGGATTCGTCCGGCTCCGGGTTATCCCGCTTGTCCGGAGCATACAGAGAAGCAAACTTTGTTTGCACTGTTAGAGGTAGAAAAATATACCTCAATTGAATTAACCGAAAGCTATGCGATGTATCCCGCAGCTTCGGTGAGTGGCTGGTATTTTTCTCATCCGTCTTCCAAGTATTTTGGCTTGGGGAATATTGAGAAAGATCAGGCGGAGGATTACGCTAAGCGCAAGGGAATGGCACTGGAAGATGCGGAGAAATGGATGCAGCCTTTTTTAAATTATGATGTGTAATTTTTTATATAATTGAAAATTTTAACTAAAAATAAACTCCCCCTCATGGAAGCGTTTTATACCATCCAGGGGGAAGGCTTTCATCAGGGAAAAGCCGCTTACTTCATTCGATTGGGTGGATGTGATGTAGGTTGTGTGTGGTGCGATGTAAAGGAATCATGGGATGCGGAAAAGCATCCGCCCACTTCAGTAGAAGACATCGTTGGGGAAGCCAAAAAGCATCCGGCTCGGCTGGCTGTCATTACCGGAGGAGAACCATTGATGTATGATTTAAATATATTAACAAGACAATTGAAAGAGGAGGGTTTTCAAACGAACGTGGAAACCTCCGGAGCGCATCCTCTGTCTGGCGAATGGGATTGGGTCTGTTTGTCTCCTAAAAAATTTAAGGCTCCACTCCCTGAGTTTTACCCTGAAGCTAACGAGTTGAAAATAATTGTATATAACAAAAATGATTTTAAATGGGCGGAAGAACACGCTGCAAAAGTTCCTAAAGACTGTTTGTTATATCTTCAACCGGAATGGAGTCGGGAAGCGGAGATGTTGCCTTTAATTATTAATTATATAAAAGAAAACCCAAAGTGGCGAATTTCACTTCAGGTTCATAAATATATGAATATTCCATGATTTAAGATCAAGATCAAGTTTCAAGATCAAATGCGCTACGCAATTTTTTTACCTATATAAGGCACATTTGTTCATATAAGTTGTTTTGATCTTAATGCTTGCGCTTGATCCTGCTTTTACCTCGGCACTTCAATTTTCTTTATAATATCATTCACGACATCTCTGGCGTCAATTCCTTCCATTTCTCTTTCCGGGGTCAGGATGATTCTGTGATTCAATACCGGATAGGCGACATACTGAATATCATCCGGCGTAACAAAATCTCTTCCGTTCATGGCAGCGATGGCCTTGGACGTTTTCATGAGCGCAAGAGAAGCTCTTGGTGATGCTCCCAGAAATAAGTCCCCATTATTGCGTGTATTATTCACAATTTCTGCGATATAATCCAGCAACTCATCCTTGATAGTTACTTGCTCAACGAGGCGGCGACATTCCTTGATTTCATCCGGAGAAAAAACAGCCTTGACATCCTCAATTTGTCGCTGATTAAAATCGCTTTTGAAGCGGCGCAGGATTTCTTTTTCCTCATCGAGCGTTGGATACTGCATATTGATTTTAAATAAAAAACGATCCAGCTGGGCTTCGGGTAATTTATAAGTTCCCTCCTGTTCCACGGGGTTTTGGGTAGCGATGACGAAGAAGGGAAATCCCAGTTTGTGGGTTTCACCGTCCACGGTTACCTGAGCTTCTTCCATGACCTCAAACAAGGCGGCCTGTGTTTTGGCAGGTGCGCGGTTGATTTCATCAATTAAAACAAAGTTGGAAAAGATGGGGCCTTTATTGAAGGTAAACTCCGAAGTTTTCATATTGAAAACGGTCGTTCCGATGACATCAGCCGGCATGAGATCCGGTGTAAACTGAATCCTTGTGAATTGTACATTCAGGGTTCGGGCGATGAGTTTGGCCGTAAGGGTTTTGGCAATACCCGGAACGCCTTCCAGTAAAATATGCCCGCCGGTAAACAATCCTGCAAGAACGAGATCTATCATGTCTTTCTGACCGATGATTATTTTTTCCAGTTCGTCTTTAACCCGATCAATGGCATTGCCTATCTTTTCAAGATTGACTCTGTTCTGATTCCAGGAAGGTTGATTGTAGGAAGGTTCTACAGGTTGGAATTCATTTTCCGGGTTCAATTCGTTTTCCATTTATTTAAATTATTTACATTTTTTATAAAAATTCTCCAATGCGAGATGAAATTTTATCAAATGCTCTTCATAAGCAAAATCGGAGCGTTCAATAATATTGAATTTATCAAATATATTTTTTACTTCTTCAAAAGGAACTTCTGAAATTTTAGATAAACGCTCCGCCGTCAGATTTTTACTGGTCATCCCATAACGATCTCTCAAATACGTTTTAAAAAATTTCATTTTTTCCAGAGCCAGTTGCCTGTGATTTTTTTGTTGATAATACAAATACCCGACGGTAGAAACAAATTCCAACGAGGTATTCGTATTGGGTTCGAGTACAGGGATAACCCGTTGCCTGCGCTTTGCCCGAAACAATAAATACAAGAGCGTCATTCCCAGTAGTAAGTACCAGGCCCAGGCCAAACTCCGTTGGGACAAAATATAATCCAGAGGTCCTTCATCAGGAAGTGCTTGCTTGTCTCCTGATATTTTAAAGTTGCGGCGTCGGCCAAACAGTTCGGTGGTTCGGCTGTAAGTATCCCAATAAGTATTCCCCCGATGCAAATGGGAAAAAGTCAGCCCGGCATATTCCAGCGGGCGTTCTTTCAGTAATTGTAAATTGGTAAAGGCCATTGGATTGGTGTGGAAATAAAATGTTCCTCTTTTGTAGTGGGCTTTCATGAAATTGACATACTGAAAATTGGCTTCTCCCATGGGGACAAAAACAGCTCCAGCATTTTCCGGACAAAAATATTTTCTATCGATATAATTCCATTGATAACTCTTTGTCTGGAGGTTATTCTTATATTTTATTTCAAAATTTCCAGAATCGGACAAAGCACTATGCAGGAAGGTCATTGCCACAGCGGTATCAGAAAAATGGGCATAATCCTGCCAGAACTCATAATTGCATTCTTCTATATATAAAAAATCAATTAAATCGGTCGGAATACTCTTACTAGCGATAAAAGCTTTGTTGCCATTACCTACAAACTCAAGGAGGCGATTGACATCCGAGGTATCGTAAAAAGGACTTTCACCAATAAAAATATAATTCTCATCCCCTTCAGTTCCTTCCGGCAAATCATCAAAGACCGTATCTTCTATATCCTTGACTTTATTTTCTCCAGCATAATCCGACATCATCTGACGCAGGATGAATAACCCATAGGGCGCCTTTTCTCCTTCCTTGTAGGTTTCTTTCCAATTGACAGATCCGCCACTCCCGGCCGCACAATAAAACAAGAGCGTGAGTATAAGAATAGTCACTGCGGCAAAAATGATATATTTAGTTCTTTGTTGCAATTATTTATTTTAGCTTTTTACCTGTTTTAAAAAAGTGCTGAATTTCTGTTCAATTTGATCGTAGTCCCATTTTTCCAAATCGAAATTTCCATACCAGACCCGTTCAAAAATGCGGGTAACTTCCCGGAAGTTTTTATAGCCACTGTGTTGGCGCATTTCCCGGATGTAATCATTGTTGGTTTTGTCTCTTTTCCACTTGATGTATCTCGATTGGGATAATTCCTTTATTATATTTAAATAATATAATCGAATGGCTAATTTATAATTTTTTTCATTTAATGCCTGACGGATAAAAGGATCTAAGTCTGACTCATGAAGATTATCTTCGATATTTTCCAAATCCACGATGCTGGTTTGTCGTTTTATCTTTGTGGGATTGAGCAGGAAGGCATCAGCACCTAATAATTTTAATATAATAAAACCCAACAGAACAATCACCCCGATAAAAAGCAAAACCTGCATAAGATTGGCGATTGCTCCGCCTCCTCCAAAGAGTGGTCCGTTGAATCCTCCTCCGCCCCAGTTTCTGGAACTACCTCCGCCAGAACCCCCACGGCCTTTTTTAGCATTTGTATTTTCCTCCTTTGTTTTAGGTGCTTTTTTATAAGATATGTCTTTTTTTACTTCTTCCCATTTGTTTTTATTAAAATGCTTTGTCCTCATTTCACTCTGCAGGTACTCTTCTTCTATATTCTGCGCAATGGCAGGAAGTGTAACTCCAAGCACCAGAAATAATAATAATATTTTAATAAAATTTATTCTCATAAATCACAGTTCTCTTTCCATTCCAAAAAACTTTTTCCGCTCTCCGATTTTTGGGATTTCCGCTTTTAGCCGTTTCGCATCTTTTATTTCTACCAGTGTGTCATATAAAATGCCCATGCCGAGGCTGAGGACAATGGCCATGAAGAGGAAAAAACATATTGTAGAAAAAGTCATAAGGACAACTAATAAGTTAGGGGTATTGTTCGGCTCCATTAAAAAGTTCCAGTTGACAATCTCATAGAAAAACCACATAAAAGCAGAATCGATTAAAAAGGAAAACATTAGCCCCATACAAAATAAAACAATATAAAAAGGAACTAATAATCCAATATTTCCAAGTATCAGTCCTACCGTTCGACCCAATGCTGATCCAATATTTTTATTTTCTTTTACAGCAACAAATGCCCACAATGCAAAGAAAGGGGTCAGACCAAAAAATACAAATCCGGCAAAAAAATCTATAAAAAAAATGGCCATCCAAAGACTTGTAATGATTAAGCAATTTATAAAATCAAATATAAATTTTCCGTTTTTATTTTCAGTGGCTTCTTCATCAAATGATTGGTAGAGATTTTTTAATCCCCTTCCACAAAGAAAAAAAACAAGACTATAAATTATGGTATTTAAAATAAACGCAAGGACATTTTTTTCGTAATTAAAATATTGTCCCAAATTCTCAAAGTGAAAATCAAGATTCAAATCAGTAAAACTCCAATAGGTAAAAGAAAAGTGATCTTTCAGTTCTCCTCCGTGGACTAGAAGTACTCCGATGGCATAAATGCTTGCTCCCACTAAAACGGAAGCTAAAACCGATTTCAAATGCTGGGAGATATAAGAAAAAACATCATTAAACACTTCCCCGGTCGTTTTGATTTTTCCAAACTTTATTTTTAACCGATCGCTTGGAGGTAACTTTGCATCTACTAATGGCTCAGCAAAACCTTTCTTCGCTTTTTGCCAGGGATAATAAGCGAAGTAAAACAAGATAAAACCTAAGGAGGTTAAAATAAATAAGGCTCTCAAAATATCAGGAACTTCTGTATACCGCGTTAAAAATCCTTCAATAAAACCGGCAGCGATAATGATTGGAGCAATGCCCAGCATGATTTTCATGCCACGCCTGGCAGAAATCTGAAAAGCCTGAAGCCGGGAGTAAGTCCCTGGAAAAACCAATCCGCGTCCCATCGTCAAGCCCGCAGCCCCGGCAATAATGATGGCGGATATTTCCAACGTCCCGTGTATCCAAATCGTAAGGAAAGATTCTAAAAAGACGCCTTGCTCGTAGAAGAAAAACTGGAAAGCACCAACCATAATGCCATTGTATATCATGATACCTAAAGTCCCTACGGCAAAGAAAACACCCAACACAAAAGTCCTGAAAGCCACCATCAGATTATTGAAAGTAATCCCAAGGGACATATCTAGCTCGCCACGTTGTTTATAAACAGCCATTGGATCGCCGGAGCGGATATTTTCCAAAGTCATATCCACATAATCATCTCCCAGAATGGTCCTTGGAAAGTCAGGCTCCATCGCACAAGACAACATCCCAATCCCAAAAGCGAGAGCAAAAACGCCCAGAGAAAGCAAAAATTCCCGCCGGGACTCCCAGACTAGTTGAGGCAATTCGTCTGTCCAAAATTTTATGAACTGATTGCTCCTTGCTTTTTTCGTGCGGTAAAGTTTATAGAAGATTTGTTGAGCAAGACTGTTGAGGTAAACCCGGACAGAGCGATTGGGATAGAAAGTCCGGGAGTAAGACAAGTCATCTGTAATCTGAACAAATAACTTACTCAGCTTTTCCGGATCTTTGTTTTGTTTGGAAAGCATTTCCTCAAATTCGATCCACTTCTCCTTATTTTGTTTAATGAATTTTGTCTCGCGCATGAAAGTCCAAGGTAGAAATAATTGTTTCCGCTTAAAAGATGTATAAAATTAAACTATTATTGTGAAATTTAAGTTCATAATCCGTAAAAGTTCTATTTTTACAAAAAAAATAATACTTCTTTCTATATTTCATGCGTACGATAGATATCACAACAACTCAAAAGGTAACCATCGAATACGAACTCGCTTTCCTTAGAGATCGGATATTTGCTTTTATTATAGATTTGCTTATAATACGTGGTGTGTTTTCATTGATGTGGCTGTTTATGGTGGGCTTATTCAGCCCTGACTATTTTGAAGTATTATCTTACGTTGTCCTGGCTCCGGTTTTTATATTTTACACCCTGGTCTCTGAAATCCTCATGGATGGTCAAACCCTTGGGAAAAAAATTATCGGGATCAAGGTGGTAAAACTGAATGGAAAGGAACCTACAGTTTCAGATTTTATCATTCGCTGGGTTTTTAGAATGGTGGATATTTATTTTTCAGCAGGAGCGATTGCTTCGCTATTAATCAGCTCTTCTAATCACAGCCAGCGACTAGGTGGAATGGCTTCCAACACAACGGTTATACGGGTAAAATTCAATTTGCGGTTTGCCCTGGAAGATATTTTAAAGATCAGCTCGCTGGATGATTACGAGCCTACTTATCCGGAGGTACGCCAGTTTAGCGAACAGGATATGTTATTAATTAAAAACATCGTCGCTCGCTCAAGACGATATCCAAATGAAGCCCATAAGGAAGCGGTGCAGCAGTTGGTTTATCATTTAAAAAATAAACTTGGCCTGCCTGAAGTGCCAAGTGATAAAACCAAGTTTTTAAAAACGCTCATTCGGGACTACATTGTCCTCACCCGATAAAAAAGCCCTTGCTCTTTTTGACAAATCACAAGGACTTTACTCTGCCTTCTCTAGCACAGTTTGTTTAAATCTCTTATTAGAATTTTCTTTCTATTAAAATAAATAATATTTTTTGCTTTAAATTCATTAAGGGTAGAAGTAACTGTTTGGCGACTGGTAGCCGTGATATTAGCAATTTCCTGGTGAGTAGCAATGTCTTTTACTAAAATTTCATAACCTACGGGAATGCCACGCTCCTCTGCAATGTCACGGACGTATTGAATAATTCGGGTACGGGCATCCTGAAAAACGAGCAATTCCAATTTGCGCTCGGCCTGCAAGAGTCGTTTGCCCAAAATATCCATGATGAGCATGTTCAGACTAGGATCAAAAGCCATTTTCTCCCGCATTTCTTTTATGGTCAGGACATGCACCTCCGTATCTTCCAGAGCATAAGCAAAGTCATTCCGGGTCGTTTCGTGGATCAGGCACAACTCACCAAAGATCTCTCCATCCTTAATAAGGTGCTTCGTCATCTCCCGGCCTTTTGGAGAGTAGGAGCTAATTTTTACCTTACCCTTTTTTACAAGGAAAATTTTATTGGCAATTTCCCCATGCAGGTAAATGTATTCCCCTTTTTCATATAATTTTTGGTTGGAATCCGAATTTGAAAATGGAAAAACAGAACCGATTTCTATGGGTTGCTGAAGTGAACAATAAGCATTCATCAGTTTAAAATTTTAGTTAAACAAAGAAGTGGATAAACTGACTTATTTTTGATTGGTATAACAAAGATGGATTTTAAGTATCACAAAAGTATCACAAAAGCATAAACAACTCGTTTCATTTGTTTTTTTCCTAATTTTGAACCGAAAAAATTGCAATCTAATGACTATGAAAATGACCGCCAAGCAGCAGAAATATACCGATTTAGTAAAACAAATCGATGCTGTTTTAGAAGGGGAAACTGATACAACCCTGAAAATGGTAACTATCAATTGTATTCTGTATCAGGCATTTGCCGATTGGTCCTGGACGGGTTTTTACCGGGTGAAAAATGACGCCCTCATCGTAGGGCCTTATCAGGGGACGTTGGGTTGTCTGCATATTCCTTTTGAAAAAGGCGTTTGCGGGAAGTGCGCCCGTACGCTGGAAACTCAGGTCGTCGAGGATGTTCATGCCCTCGAACAGGGAACGGAACACATCGCCTGCGATCCCAACTCCCAATCCGAAATTGTTATTCCGGTTTTTAATAATAATTATGATCTCATCGCTGTCTTTGATGTAGATAGCACCAAAAAGGCGGCATTTGACAGCACCGATAAGTATTTTCTGGAAGAATTACTTAAAAATCACTTCACGGAGGCTCCTTTGAGTTAAAGACTTGCTAGGTTTTTGCCAAAATGACATGAATTTTTAATTTAAAATGTCATTTTGGCAGGCGATTCTTGTGTTTTTCGGACAAAAATTCGGAAAATAGCCATTGGAATGCCAATTGATAGTTTACAAGTGTCAATCAATTTTAAAAATTTAAAAATTCTTATAAAATGACATTTGTAGTAAACTCTAACACGAAAAGACCTGTACGCAAACCTTTTTTCCAGCACTTTGTAGATGAAATCTTCAATGGCAATGACCTGACGAGTTTCCTTGGATCAGAAGTACAATTCAGCCGACCTGCGGCTAACGTCATCGAAACTGACGATAGTTACAAGCTCGAACTGGCTGTTCCGGGCATGAGTAAAAAAGATATTCAAATCAATGTGGAGAAAGATGTCCTGACGATTTCTGCCGAAAAAACGGATGAAATCAACGAAGGGGAAACTTACAAAAGACGAGGATTTAATTACAATAAATTCTCCCGCTCCTTTACGCTTTCTGATAAAATTGACGTGCAAAATATCAAAGCAAGCTTCAAAAACGGGGTGCTAACAATTACCCTGGCCAAGAAAGATGAAGCGAAGGAAATTCCTGCACGTTCTATCGAAATTTCATAAAAAATTGTATAGTCAGTATTGTTCAATCTGGCTTATTAAGACAATAACGTGTTTCGTGTAAACGTACACAAACATGCTGTTTTGAGTTGGTTTTCCATGCCGGAGTTTTTGCTCCGGCATTTTTTTTGTCTGTTTTGAAAAATTTCGTCACTTTTCCGGGGCATAACAGTCAAAATAACAAATGAAAAAATATTCCATCCCGTTTTTGACAACCAGCTATTTACTTTTTGGGTTGTTTTTTATAAGTTGCAATTCGTCTAATCCCAATTCGATGTCAGACAGGCACACCAAGCTCGAACCCGTTAATTTTATCAATTGCCAACAGTTGGTTATCGTGACCAGCCCATCGCCGGAGTCCATTACCGGGATGATGCGCCGCTATCAAAAGGTAAACGATCGATGGCATCTGGCCGGAGATATGCATCCGGTAACTTTGGGGAAAACCGGATTGGCCAATGGCTCCGGATTGCATGAAACTGCACTGCAAGCAGGAGATCACAAGCAGGAAGGCGATGGTAAATCTCCTTCTGGCGTCTTCAAATTTGGATCGGCTTTTGGGTATGCTACGGCAGCGGAAGTGGCTGGAAAATTTCAGGTGCCTTACATCCATATTTCCGAAGCGACTCAATGTATTGAGGATTCTGATTCCGAGTTTTATAATAGAATCATTGATAACCGGAAAGTGAAAAAGGACTGGGAGGCAGCGGATTTTATGCGCCGTGAAGACGATTTGTACAAGTGGGGTATTTTTGTAGAACACAATACTCCGGCATGGCCGAAGGCAGGGTCTTGTATTTTTTTCCATTTGTGGCGAGGGTCGGACAAGCATACAGCAGGCTGTACTGGAATGGAGGAAGGAAATATATTAAATTTATTGACTTGGCTCCGGCCGGAATTGAATCCGAGGTTAGTTCAGTTGACAGAAGAGGATTATCAGGCGTTTAGTGTGGAGTATAAATTGCCGGTTTTTTAGAATAAATAATTGTATCGCAGACTTATTGAACTTAAATAATTTACCGCCGAAAATAAATCGGGCGGCGTTGCTGGTGTCAGGTGGGACACCTGACACGAAAACTCTTTTCCCGTCAGGT
>JAHDCK010000271.1 GCA_020629915.1 Saprospiraceae bacterium | reverse complement strand
ATATTTTAAAAATTACAGTTTGGACATAATCAATTTCTCGTGATAATGTTTATTAGTTGAGTTGAGTTTTTAATTTTTATTATTTGAATAGAGTCTTTTTTGCACCTCATTTTTGGTATGGTTTTTTATTTTAATATTTGGTAAACCCAACAGATCCGCTATATTAGCGGAACATTCCAAAGGACTTTTGAAACTTAATTTAACCAAACTCGTTATAACAATAATGCAAGAACCCACTAGACTAATGAATATTCTCCTGATAGAAGATAATCCGGGAGATGTCCGCCTGACTCAGGAAGCTTTTAAGGAGGGCAATATTAATGTGAATTTAATGGTGGCTATTGATGGAGTAGAAGCCTTAAAAGTGATTGAAAAAAAGGATCCCTACGCAGATGCAGAAACCCCTGATATTATTTTATTGGATTTAAATCTTCCCAGAAAAGATGGTCGTGAAGTGCTGGAATTTGTAAAAACAAGTGAAAAATACCGAAGGATTCCGGTTATCGTATTGACAACATCCAATGCTGTTTCAGATATTCAAAACAGTTATTATGCTCACGCTAATTGTTATATCAATAAACCTGTTGACTTTAATCGCTTTTTTGACGTCATCAGAAGGATTGAAAGCTTTTGGTTGGATACGGTAATTTTACCTACCACTATACGATAGGTATTTTTTAACAAAAACAGTTAAAAGCGTATTTTTAAAAATAATACTATAAGCTATATGAGAAATCAGGACAAGTTGCAAATTTTGGTTGTGGAAGATAATCCTGCAGATGCACATTTAGTTAAAATATATTTAAAAGAATCAAGATTAAAACACGATTTGCATCATGCGGAAACCCTTTTTGATGGTACTGATATTGCCAGTCAGGTTTCTATAGATTTAGCAATACTGGATCTTTCCCTGCCCGACAGTAGTGGATTTCGTACCCTGACCAACTTTATGGAAAAAGTACCCAGAGTCCCGATTATCGTTTTGACTGGACTAAATGATGATGTGGTGGGACAGCAGGCAGTGAAAGCCGGAGCACAGGATTATTTGGTCAAGGGACATTTCAACAGTAGTCTGTTAGGCCGGGTAGTTAAATATTCCATCCAAAGACATAAGCAACAGCAAAAACTGGAATTGACTGCAAGAAATCTGGCTGTTAGTGAAAAGAGATATATTGAAGCACAAGAGATGGCGCATTTTGGCAATTGGGAGGTCGATATTGTCAATAATGAAATGAAATGGACAGATGAGGTCTATAGAATTTTTGGATTTAAACCCGGTAGTATTCAACCCGCACTTTCTGACTATCTCAATTACGTTCATATTGACGACCGCCAGGATGTGGAAGCTTATTTTGAAAATGCTACCAAAGATGGGCAACTCCACAAGATTGAATATCGTATCGTCGTAGAAGGCCGTAAGATTAAACACCTCGCTACTCAAGCTAAAGTTTTTTATGATGAAATAACAGAGAAAATTTTGCTGGTAGGAGCCATTCAGGATATTACCGAACACAAGAAGGCCGAACAGCTTTTAATAGAAAAAAATATTACGGATAAAGCCTTCAAGGTCAAAGAGGAAATCCTCAAGGAAATGAGTTTCTATATCCGCACGCCTTTATCTTCCATTCTCAACCTATCTTTTCTTTTAGAAAATACCTCGCTAAGTGATCAGCAAAGTGAGTTGATTGGAAACTTAAAAACATCTATAGATGATTTATCTATATCGGTAAATAACTTATTAAATTTCTCTATATTAGTTTCAGAGAAAGTGGACTTAGAAGAATCCGAATTTACATTAGAGGATTTCTTCCATGGTATCCGAAAAGTTATTAAGATAAAATCAGATAATAAAAATGTTAATTTATTGTTTGAGACGACACAAGATCTGCCTGAAAAAGTAATTGGCGATTCTAATAAACTCAACCAAATACTTCTAAATCTTTTAGATAACGCCATTAAGTTTTCAGATGATGGCGGTAAAGTACAAATTAAAATGTCCGCGACAGGAGAGGGGGATGAAACTCAACTTCATTTTACAGTAAAAGATGAAGGAGCAGGGATGACCAATGATAAACTGGCTCAGGTGATGGATGCTGAAAAATTGCTTCAGGAAAGTTATTCTCTGGGAGAAAAGCGGGAAGGATTAGGTCTGGCCATCGTTAGCAAATTGCTAAAAACACTGGAAGGTAAAATGAATGTGCAAAGTGAAATCGGTGTTGGGACAGCGTTTTCTATAACCGTTCCCGTGAAAGCCGTTCGCAAAGTAGCCGAATCAGTCGGAGATGCTCCGGATGCACCATTGCGTATTTTATTGGTGGAAGATCATTTTTTGAATCAGATAGCTACCAAGAAAGTATTAACCACCTGGTCCGATTTGGTCACAGTGGATATTGCGGAAAATGGACAGGTCGCCATTGATAAATTCAGGGAGCACGAATATGATTTTATTCTAATGGATTTGCAAATGCCGGTACTCAACGGATTGGATGCCACATTAGCTATTCGCGAAATGAATACCTCTGTCCCTATCATTGCCCTTACTGCAAACTCCTCGAAATCTGAGGCAGAAAAATGTATGGATTTGGGCTTTAACGATTATATGGCCAAGCCTTTTAAACCCACAAATCTCTACCAGAAAATTATGAGTTTATTAATTACGGTTTAATTTAAAAATATAATATAATTAATTTTTGAAAAGTCGTTGCCTCATGCCAACGACTTTTTCTTTTTTACTTTCTTTCAAATAATACCTCTGGTTGTACCTATTTTAAAATTGTCTCGTCCTAAGGAAGCAATTTATGATATAAATTTATAATTTATTACTTTTGCAAGACGTTAGTATGTCATAAAAATTAGAGAAAATTAAAATTTTAAGTATGAAAACTTTTACCAAAACATTCATTTTAGTTTGTTTTATGATGCAGGTGGCTTATGCTCAGGCAGATTTTGGGCTCGCTACGATTTACTCCGACAGTTATCACGGTAACATGACAGAAAGTGGTGATGTCTACGATAAAAATAAGCTGACTGCAGCCCATAAATCCTTGCCCTTCAATACCTTGGTTCGATTAACTAATCCTGATAACAAACGGACAATTACTGTTAGAATCAATGATCGTGGTGCCTTTTATAAAGGAGATAAGATTACTATTTCGAGCAGGGCGGCTAAGGAATTGATGATGGATAAAGAAGGAAAACTGAAAATTGAAATTGTAAAACGTGGAAGTCCTGATGCCAAAACCGCCGCTAAAACGGAAATAGAAGCCGAGGTGGCTAAGGCAGAGGAAGAGCGCCCGGATGAATATGAAAATAAGGCTGCCCAGCCCGAAAAAGCAGAAGCATCAACCGCCGCAAAAGCCGCTGTAAAAAAAGAATCTACTGCGAAAAAAACAGCCACGCCCAAAGCAAAAAAAACTGCAGCAAAAGAGACGACAAAGCAAGCTCCTGCCAAGGATAATCCTTACGATCTGTATAAAGTTCAGGCTATGATGATGGATAAAGAAGGATTTGGGGTGCAGATTGGTTCTTATTCTTCTTATGAAAGTGTGCTGGGAGAATTGGTAAAACTCAATAAAAATTATTTTAAAAATATCCTTATTTCCCGTCATGAAATGGAAGATGGGAAACGACTTTTTAAACTCATCCTTGGACCATTTCCGGATGAACCAACAGCAAAGAGTTATCAAAAAGCATTGCTGAAGAAAAAGATTAAGGGATTTGTTGTAAACCTCGGTGGATTATAAGCAAGGCCCTGTTTTATCAATAAAAAACTCCTGTTAGGTCTGACCTGACAGGAGTTTTTTGTACCAGGAAATATTTTCTACCATGCCCATTCCCGCAAACAAGTCGGAGTTGAAAGAAGCCATTCAACATAATTTTTTCAAATTGATGGAGGAAGTTAAGGATATCCCAACAGATAAATTTGAAGAAAAATCAATGGCAGGCCATGCCAAAAATACCCGAATGAGTCCTTCAAATTTGCTTGGGTATTTACTGGGGTGGAGCACGCTGGTTTTGACCTGGTACGACCATTGGAAGGCAGATAAGGGCATTGTTTTTCCGGCATCAGGATACAAATGGAATGATTTAGGATTGCTGGCTCAAAAGTTTTATGACGATTATGATCAGCTTTCCAGAAGAGATTTGGAAAAACATTTATATAAAAATTATAATGAAATATTGCAAATTATAAATGATTCAAAAGAAGATGAATTATATGAAATATCCTGGTATAAAAATTATACTGCCGGAAGAATGATTCAACTGAATACGGCTTCTCCTTGTAAAAATGCCCGCTTGCGTTTGCGAAAATGGAGGAAGGGAAAGTATTAAAACTTTACAAACTTTCGGGTACGAATCTTTCCATCGGAAAACAGATGCAAATAAAAAACACCTGTAGGCCATTGTTGGGTCGATATAGTTTTTTCACCTGAAATTTCTCCTTTGTATAACAATTGACCTGAAGATGAGAATACAGAAATCAGGGTTGGTGATTCTGTATCCTTATTTTTTATATAAATAACATCACTAAAGGGATTAGGGAAAATCTCCACATCTGAAAGTTCCACTGATACCACAGCATCAATGATTCCGGTAGAATCTATCGAGAAATCCTCTTCTGATATATTGAAGAAAATATTATCCGTTGCATGAACCCGGATTCTGGCTTGATTTGAAAAAAGGGAATCCGGAACAATGTAAGACACGCTTCCTGTATTGGGAATACTATCATATAATTTAATTGGATAGGTATAGCCGCCATCCAGGGAAAGGGCAATATCTACCAAAGCGCAGTTTACCGGCGGTAAATCCGTCTGAGCTACATCCCAGGTAATATCCACCGTATCCAAATGTTGCCAGTGCGTACCTGAACCCGGACTCAATACCCGAAACGGTCCGGAATTTCCGTCAACAATCACGGTTAAGGAATCATAAGCCAATGCGCCAATCTCAGAGTTGTAATCCCGGACTGTTGCCCTGAAATACATTTCGCGACCGTAATCCGGGAGAATTTCTCCAAGGGTAGGAACCCCTGAGATTATATCTTCCATCCTCGGAAAGATCCGGAAAGAATCTGTCCCTGCTGCAAAAGAACGAAACAGCGGCGCATTGCCGGAGGGAGCGGTAGGCACCCCACTTGGCCCTACATCATTTTGTTCCCAGGCATAGGTCAAGCTATCCGCTTCCACATCTAATCCCCAAACGTGTAAACTAAATGGAGTAGATTTTGGAATAACGGGCGGGACGGGATGCTGGGCTAAACTCCATGGGATATTATTTCCGGTTGCCGTCTTTTCCGGACAGGCATTTGCCGGGCCAATTACCGCAGAGTTGTAAATTTCTATTATACTTAAAATATTAAAATAAGCATCACTGGCATTCTGGATATCCTGATTTCCACAAAGTCCGGCATAAGCCATAATCGTACTTCCACTGCCGGGTTCAACAGCAGACTGAGGAGAAATATTTGCGGGATTACAAAGGTTGGCCGTTCCGTTAAAGGTGTGCTTCGCTCCAAATTGATGTCCTATTTCATGACAAACATAATCAATGTCATAAGGATCGCCCACGGGATTTGTAAGCACAGAAATGGCTTGGGCTTTGTATAAATCCAAACAAACTTGCCCGGTAGCCTGACTGGTTCCGGCTCCTTGCTTGAACACATGGCCAATATCATAATTTTCCTCTCCAATTGTATTTGAAAAATATATATTAATATCTAATAAGGATGAAATGTCCAATGGATCATCGGCAGGGCCGGTAGCTATAAGAGAATCCGTTTCAGGAACCAGAGAAAAAGTAATCGCCAGTTCCCGTTCATAAATGCCGGTAACTCGATTGAGGGTCGTTCCCATAGCAGCCAGGGCATCAGGAATTGTGCCTCCAAAATAATTTGTATAATTCCAATTGGTACCGATGGCCATTCGATAATGCCTTAGACTGTCGCCGATAATTTTAAAAGAAGTATTTTTTTCGTATAAATGATCAGTAGGTATATCTTCCGTTTCAATATGATGACAGGGGTTGGCTTTTTTATTTGTTTTAAAATTATTTTTATAATAAATAATATGATTTTTAGAATCATTAATATGATATGGATCGATATAATAGCCATTTTTTCCTCCGAAAACCATAGCGTGAAATCCGTGAGGAGTCAGGTCCAATCGAATAAAATTTTGGAAATTGGAGAGAGAGCGACCTTTGAAATATTTTAAATTTGGATATTTTTCGGATAAATCTTTGTGAAATAAATTAGCAGGTTGAATATTAAAAACTTCTATTTCTCCATCCGGGTTAATAATTGGTAACTCCGCTGAGCCTGCTTGTTCGGCCTGACCCAAAATTTCTTTAAGCTCTTTTTCATCAAACTGACAAACGATATATTCCAACGGCTCAATGATTCTTTCCTGAGATTGCATTTCAGAGGTTTCAGGAGTAATTTGCCATATCTCCTGTTGAGCAGTAGT
Organism: Saprospiraceae bacterium; assembly: GCA_020629915.1. Lineage (GTDB taxonomy): Bacteria > Bacteroidota > Bacteroidia > Chitinophagales > Saprospiraceae > JAHDCK01. The sequence goes on along the minus strand of JAHDCK010000271.1, from coordinate 203 downwards.
TGGAAAGGAGCATACGAGAAAGGTCAGAATTATAAAAAAATGCTTCATGCGGAAAATTATAAAAATGTTTGCCTTAAAATTAAGGATTCCTCTTGGATTCCACCGGTTATCAAATGACTAATTTGTAGGATGGCCGACTGAATGGAATTTTAGGGATGAGAAAATAATAAAGTACACAACTATACTTGTTCTTTTTTACCTAG
>JAHDCK010000270.1 GCA_020629915.1 Saprospiraceae bacterium | reverse complement strand
CGATACATTTATCTGCCTTGTATTAGTAATATGAAAGTAGAGCAGGAAAGGTTGCCTGAGAAAATGAAATTATAATTATATTTTTTATTATTATAAATAAAAAAAGGAACAGAAAAGGCGTGGTGGAAATGAGAAGCATTATCGCCAAAAAGATCGTCAGGTGGAACACCTGACGGGAAAACGTTTTCGTGTCAGATGGAGCCATGGCATTTGTTGTGGTGTTCCAGAGAAACCAACAACAAGCAGTATATAAATAGTTTTCGTGTCAGGTGTTCCACCTGATACTAACAACAAAGCAGGCTATAAAAATTTTATTCCTCCTTATAAAATAAACTAAAACTTATACGATAATCCCGTCTTTAATCCAATCGCCTGCCAGCTCGTGGTCATATTATTTTCCTGAAAAACCGGGTTGATATTTCGGGAATAATCCGCTGATAAGCGGGCATCAATTTTATTAGAAATGGCGTAGCTCAATCCCGCTTCGAGATAATAATCGAGGATGGGGTTATTTGTCCCGTTGAAAATTTCCATGGAATGTGCTGTTTCCTGCAAAGGCGTTTCCTCATAAGCCAGTTGCGCTGAAAATTGAGTATCATCCCGAAGCAGGGAATTGAGCCGTAAACCACCGGTTAAAGCATAATGAAGTTTCGTATTATTTATATGTTTTTTATATCTTAATCCCAAAGAACTTGCTATAAAATGAAGTTTTTGATTATAGTTTATTTTACAATTTAATGCTTCCTCATCTTCAATTTCTACTGAAGTGGGCCGAGTAATGATCACCTGCCCGTCAGCGGTTCCCAGTGAAGTTTCTACCGGAACATAAAGCCGGGTATTGACGATTCCTTCTAAATTTGTTTCCTCCATCTCTGTTTCATAAGTGAGATCAAATTGATTACTGGATTGGCTTTGGACTGTTTTGTATTCAACGCCTCCTACGATTTGCCAGTGACGATGAATAGAATAAGCCCCTTCAATACCAAGACGATTCATATATTTAAAATTATCGTATCCGGAAAGACTGCCAAAGTTACCATCCATTTCTCCCTGCATATTTGTACTTGAAACGGAAGGCGCGTAATAAACCGTTAGATCAAATTTGGATAGCAAAAAAGCAGGATCAGCCAAAGCATAATATTGAGTATCTTTTTTAGGAATGAAAACCAACTCTCTTGTTACCGTTGTTCCAAGTGGCAAAACAGGTTCGATCTGTTGCTTTTGTGTCGTAGGCATTTTTTCATCTATAGCAATGGGAAGAGCAGGTGGAATTTGCTCTTTTATAAATATATTTTTATTTTGAGAAATAACGGGCGGAAGGGCAGAGGTAGAGTTTGCTTTGTATGTATTGTTTGAAGTAGAATATGATTTATTGTTGGTTTTGTGATTTGAATTATTATTGGATTGAGTATTTTTTATTTTATTAGAATACGTATTTTTAGAATTTGAAGCAACGTTATTTTCTGTCTTTTTAGATATAGCGATTGGTGTATCTGATGTTTTTGTATTTGAATTATTGTCTTTTATGCTTTCCTCGGATTTTTTAATTTTACTTTCTTCTTGAATATTTTTTTCCAGATGCTCAAATTTCTGATTGACATCCTCCAGTTTTTCATTTAAATAAAACAAAGAAAAACTCGTGACAAAAAGACCTGCCAGGAGCAATCCACCAAAAATCCAAAAGAAAATTATCCTTGGATTTTTTTTCTTTTTCTGAAATTGAGGCGCGGCATTTTCCCAAACCATTTTAGAAGGCCGGTTCCAATCCCGATTATCCTGCAACCCTTCCTCTAACTTTTGTTTTAGGAATTTATCTAAATTATCTTCTGGTAAATTGTTCTCCATAACGATAGATTAATATATTAAAAAGTTACCTCAATCCAGTTTCTCAAAATCTTTTTCGCCTTCGACAACTGCGATTTTGAAGTTCCCACAGAAATGCCTAACTGCTCTGCGATTTCCTTATGAGAATATCCTTCAATCGTGTACATATTAAAAACAACCTGATATCCGGTTGGCAATTTCTGAATCGTTTTGATTAATTCTTTGGCAGAAATATCTTCCACAATCGAGTTGTCCAAAATTAAATCTTCCTGCATTCCATCCAAATCCTCCTGAAATTTCAACCGCCGCCATTTCCTCAAATACTCCAACGCTTTATTCACAATCACCCGCGCCGACCAGGAAGCAAAGGTTCCCTTCGCCGGATCGTATTTTTTTATCTGCTGGAAAATCTGGATCAATCCTTCCTGCAAAATATCCTCCGCCTCGGATTTGTCCCGCGCATATCGCAGACAAATCATAAACCAACGCCGCTCGTATTGCTCGTACAAAGCGCGCTGGGCCTGCGGTTCTCCGGCTTTACACCGTTGGATAATTTGTATGTCGTCCTTTTTCAGATTGATGGTTTTGCTATTAATATGAACGAAAGTAGAAAAAGGTTGCTTTGGTTGTGGAATTTTTTTAAAAACAAGGAATCCCTTTTGTTGGCTAACACGCGTGGAGGAAAATTAAATCTCTGTACAAAAGAATCATTTATCAAAACCTCTACTGCGTTCCGGCTTTAACAAATGAAGTTTCCCAACAAAATCAAATTTAAATTTCTTCCCAAAGATCATTACTTTTGTCCTTACTATTTCTGTTTAAAATATTTTATAAAAATATGTATAAAAAATTATTGTCTCCCCTCGATCTTGGGTTTACCACTTTGAAAAACCGCGTACTAATGGGTTCCATGCACACCATGCTGGAAGAAGCCAAAAACGGATTTGAACGCGCCGCTGTTTACTATGCCGAACGCGCCAGAGGACAAGTCGGCCTGATCGTCACCGGAGGAATTTCACCCAATAAAGAAGGAAGAGTAGCACCGCACTCGGCTATGATGACCAATGCGGAGGAAGTCGCTCAACATAAACTCATCACGGAGGCCGTCCACAAGGAGGGCGGAAAAATTTGTATGCAGATTTTGCATAGTGGTCGCTACGCCTACCACATGGAGGCCGTCGCACCCTCGCCCATCCAGGCACCCATCAACCCGCTAACGCCAAGGGAAATGACGGCGGAGGACATCGAAAGAACGATTCAGGATTTTGTCAATTGTGCAGCTCTGGCTCAAGAGGCGGGATACGATGGAGTAGAAGTGATGGGTTCGGAAGGTTATTTGCTCAATGAATTTATCGCCCTGCGCACCAACCAGCGTAAAGACGAGTGGGGCGGGGCTTACGAAAACAGAATTAAATTTCCGTTATCTATTGTTCGCAGAATCCGGGAACGCGTAGGAGAAAATTTTATAATAATTTTTAGATTATCAATGCTCGACCTCGTAGATGGTGGGAGCAGTTGGGAGGAGGTAGTTATTCTCGCCAAGGAGTTGGAAAAGGCGGGCGTGACGATCATCAATACCGGAATCGGCTGGCATGAGGCGCGGGTTCCAACGATTGGAACGGTTGTGCCCAAGGCTGGATTTGCCTGGGTGACTAAGCGGATGATGGGCGAAGTGAATATCCCTTTGATAACGACGAACAGGATTAATATGCCGGACATTGCAGAGAAAGTTTTGCAGGACGGCTGTGCGGACATGGTGTCGATGGCCCGTCCGTTTTTGGCGGATGCGGATCTGGTGTTGAAGGCAATGGAAAACCGGGCGGATGAAATCAATACTTGCATTGCTTGTAATCAGGCTTGCCTGGATCACACCTTTAATGGAATGATTTCTTCCTGCCTCGTCAACCCAAGGGCTTGCCACGAAACGGAACTCAATTATTTGCCAACAGATAATAAAAAGAAACTCGCCGTCATTGGAGCAGGCCCGGCTGGTTTGGCTTTCGCTACGACGGCTGCCGAGCGGGGACACGAAGTTCATCTTTTTGAGTCCGAAGCCGAAACGGGGGGACAGTTTAATATGGCGAAAGTGATTCCGGGCAAGGAAGAATATGCGGAGACGATTCGTTATTATAATAGAATGATAGAAATAACGGGTGTTCATTTGCATTTGAATACAAGGGCGACCAGCGAGCAGTTGACAAAAAACAATTTTGATGAAGTAATTCTCGCTACGGGTGTTACTCCAAGAAAAGTTAATATAGAAGGAATAGATCATGCGATGGTTTTGGATTATGCAGATGTTTTATATAGAAATAAACCCGTTGGGAAAAGAGTGGCTATCATCGGAGCCGGAGGAATTGGTTTTGACATGGCAGAATTTCTGGCCCACGAAGGAGAGTCGCCCAGTCTGAATGTACCGGAGTATATGAAAGAGTGGGGCGTGGATATGAGTTATTCCAATCCAGGTGCAACAGCTATTCCCCAACCAGAAGCATCGCCAAGAGAAATATATTTATTAAAACGTTCCGTAGGAAAGCATGGAAAGAAACTTGGAAGAACTACCGGATGGATTCACCGGATGAGTTTAAAGATGAAAAAAGTAAATATGCTTTCTTCTGTTACCTATGAAAAAGTAGATGATCAGGGATTACATATAACTGTAAATAATGAATATAAAATTTTACCTGTTGACAATGTCGTGGTCTGTGCAGGGCAAGAGCCGCTTAGAGAGCTGGAAGCAGCTTTGACGGCAGCGGGTAAAACGGTACATCTTATCGGAGGTGCAAAAGAGGCTGGAGGTTTGGATGCTAAGCGCGCAATAAAACAAGCTTGTGAATTGGCAGCTCTGGTGTAGTTTTTATTCTGCTTTTTTTGATTTTTTTAGTTTAAAATATTGCTTTTTTATAAAAATGTAGATTTTTTGCTTGTAAATTTTGTTTTTTACAAAATTTACTGTATATTTATACTATAGAAATGAATAACAACTATTTTCTTTGAAATATTTTCCCAGAAAACTGAATCGATTAGATTAAATTTCCTTCCTACATCTAATTCCTTCACAAGCTCAAAGAAAATATGTTTTTTTATAACATTTAAAATCATTGCTTATGAATCCGCCAGACTGTTTAATGGCTAAATGCCAAACTTCATCCTGAAGTCAGGTTCGCTCTCGTTTTATTTAAAAACAGGTACTTTAAATCAATATCCCATTTGATTTAGTACAACAAGAAATTGATTAAAAAAATATCGTAAATCTTTTAAATCTGTGAGACCCCTTAGAGATTTAATCGCATAAGCAGAACCATTGGAATTCAGGTTTTTTATAAACATCCAATTATTCTTAAATGAAGGAATAATTGGATGTTTTTTTATTCTCATGCCCCAAAATGAGAAATTTCTACCTTTCTAAACTTTCTAATAAAGTATTCTTCCTATATTAGCTTTCTAACTTTTATCTCAACCGGAACAGGCCAATGGTAAACCGACGTACTACTACAGAATACTCTCAACTGCAGGAGCGGTTTGAGGAGTTGCAGCGGAAAGAAAGATACCTGACGATTATCAATGATTTTGCGGTGACTCTATTGGAAGAAACCTCGATGGAAGGGATTGTCTGGAGCATAGCTAAACAGGTGATTGCCAAGATGGGGTTTGAAGATTGTGTGATTTATCTGATGGATAAGGAAAAGCAAGTGCTGGTTCAGCGTGCGGCCCACGGCCCGAAAAATCCCGAAAAATTAGATATTTATAATCCAATTACAATTCCCGTTGGCAGGGGAGTAGTGGGTACGGCTGCTCAAACCGGAGAAGTTCAAGTCGTTGCAGATACCCGAAAGGATAAGCGGTATATAATTGATGATTCCTTTCGGCTTTCTGAGTTGAGTGTGCCTATTTTATATAAAAATGAAGTCATTGGTATCATCGATTCTGAAAATTCAGAACCCGATTTTTTTACGGACGATCACATTTATATTTTAAAAGCAGTAGCAGCGATTTCTTCTATAAAAATTATGCACGCCAAAGCACTGGAAGAATTGCGAAATCATCAGGTCATTCTCGAAGAAAAAATTGAAGAACGCACGGAGGAACTCCACCATACCATCGAGCGGCTTCATCGCTCTAATCAGGATTTGGAAAGTTTTGCTTATGCTGCTTCCCATGATTTGAAGCAGCCATTGAGAACCATCACCAGTTACCTCCAGCTTCTGGAACTGACCGAAAAAGACCTGAGCCAAAATGCTAAGGAATACTTGGAATATGCTGTGAAAGGCTCGAAACGCATGCACAGTTTGCTGGAAGGTTTATTGTCTTATTCCAGACTGAGGAAAAACGAAGAGGCCATCATGGAGGTAGACTTAAATCAACTTCTTGAAAATGTTCTCTTTGATTTAGAAGCAGCTATTCAATCTACAAATGCACAAATTAAATATTACGATCTTCCTGTTTTGAAAGGCAATCCCACGCAGCTTTCCCAGCTTTTTCAAAATATTTTATCCAACGCTATCAAGTTTGCCAAGCCGGAGGAGTCTCCGGAAATTGAAATAAAATATAGCCAAAAAAAGGAAGTTCATTTATTTGAAATACAAGATAACGGTATTGGAATACCGGATGAATTTAAAGAAAAAGTATTTAAATTATTCTCTAAGTTACACACGCCTGAACAAATCAGCGGAAGCGGAATTGGGTTGGCCTTGTGTAAGCGAATTGTGGAAACCCACAACGGAAAAATCTGGATTGAATCAGAGGAAGGAAAAGGAACGACATTTTTTATCCAACTTCCGAGGTAGCCTACCGGTCAATGTCATTGACCTATCGGGGTATGCTGTGCATTACAGCCAGAAAAACAATCATTGTTTTAAAATGTATA
>JAHDCK010000004.1 GCA_020629915.1 Saprospiraceae bacterium | reverse complement strand
TAATCAAAATAGTTACAAAACAATCAAAACAGCAAACTGTGAAATTTTTAAAAAGAAAAAAGTTATTTCATTCAGGAAAAAACAAAATCTATGAAGTTGCACTGGCTGCGGTTGCGTCAGGCAAGTACATGGTTCAGTTTTTCTTTGGAGAGAAAGGCAGCGAGCTAAAATCCGGTGATAAAACAGATCGCCCCGTTTCTTTTGCTCATGCCCAGCGCATTTTTGAAAACCTGATTGATTTTCAACTATCAAAAGGATACGAATCCGAAACGGGTTTTCAGCCTCCATTCAAAGTGCTTTCAGCAGAAAGAAAGCAATCGCAAAAAGCACATATTTTAAAACATCTCAACCATTGGGTGAGTAAAAATGGCAAGGTGCAAAATCCTGGCTGGTCATTATCCCGCGTGTTTTGGCGTATAGGAGAATTGCATATTCAAGAGGCGCTTCCGGGCTTAATTGCTCTAAAGGGAATTGGTATGGATGAAATGACGCAGTATAGTTATTTATATGCGTTAGGTAGAATTGGGACAGAGGAACAAGGGGCTCAAATTCGTGCTTTTGCGCAATTGTCAAAATCTGCAACCGTGAAACGAATGGCGGATCTGGCTACCCTCCAATTGCCGGAAAGCCAGGCTCAAAAAACATTAAAAGAAAAATTATATTTTGAATTACCGGGGCCATTGAAAAAGGCTATTGAGTCAGGTGAAGCTTCTGAGGTTAAAAGACAAATTAATGCTTTTTTATATGCGAAGGCTAAAGATGCGTCTGTAGAATTTTTATATAAAACATATCTCCTCATCCAGGAATATCCAATTGTACGCCAGCCGCTTTTTGATATTTTGAAAGAACTGCCGGTAAAGGCAAAATATTTCAAATATATAAGATATATCTTTAAAGCAGCCGAATATCGCTATGATGCACCTGTTTTTGGTCTGTTAGCTTACCGGATGGATCAGGAAAACTTTATGTATAGAAATCCAAAATATGGAAGTCATACTTATGTTTCCAGAGTCGGTCGGGTGAATATTAAAGAAGAAGTCAAAAAGACCAATAGCCGAATTGCTTTTTCAGATAAAACTAAAGGTTACTTCAAGAAGCGAGTCTGGCGTACCGTGAGGAGATTGGGGGAAGCCGGGAGTCCGGAGTATGTTCCAATGGCCGTTGGTATTTTATTACCTTATATAGATGAAAAAGATGCGGGTAATATCCGTCGGACGATCAATTGGTTGTACAATAGCCAAATCCGAAGGCATATAAAGCACACCGTTCATTATGATAAGTACGCAGAGTCTCTGGCCTTTTCCGGAATTTTATTAGGAAATAGCGAGCGTTATCAAATGCGATCCGGGGCGAGTGCAGCCTGGGTTTGTCGGGGAAAACATTTGCCAGGAGAACAAAAGCCAGATGTGCGGGAAGAAGCTTTTCCGGAATTGTGGGATGCGCAGCCTAAAGGATATATCCATTTACTTATGGAAAGTCAGTCAGAATGGGTGCATGAATTTGCAGTACAAGCCTTTAAGAAAAACGAAAAATATGAAGAATTAATCAATAAGTTTGACTTGGATTTGATTATTCGATTATTTGAAAAACCGTTTAAAATTACAAACCAGTTGGCGAATGAAATTGCCGCTAAAAAATTTGAAGGAAAACGTCCCGACGGAAGATTGGTTGCAGTGATGTTGAACTGTACTTTGCCCGAGGTTAGAGCAACAGCCCAGCAATGGGTGAATGAAAATTCAAATACGTATTATAGTGATGTTAATTTCTTGCTGGAAATGATTTGCAGCAAACACGAAAGTAATCGTAAATGGATCGGAGTTGAATTGAAGAAAAATAGTAGTAGTTTATCGGATGAAAAACAACAGGTTTTAATTGTAAAAACGATTGCTCAAATCATGTCGATGAACTCTGATAAATCAAATGATAAAATTGATGATGCAGGGAATATTTTACTAAGAGTTTTTCCGGAGAAAATGAAGCGACTGAGTTGGAATATTGTCAATGATTTGCTTGGACATAAATTGACAAAAGTTCAGGCACTCGGAGGAAAAATTATTGTAAATCATCAAAAACCTGCGACAGAATTGCCGGATGAAATTTGGAAACATCTCCTTGAAAATGAAAATCAGGAAATGCGCCAAATCGGGTTGGATTTGCTGGAGAAATTAGGCGAAGATGTTTTACTGGAAAAAGGCGAATGGCTAATCGAATTAAGTTTGTCTAAATATGAAGATATTCGACTGGAAGCTATGCTTTTGATAAAAGAGAATATTAAAAAATCTGATTCCTTTGCCGAATTGATGGTGAAGCGTTACGCTGCTATTTTGCTGAGAAAAGAAAAAGTGAAAGGTACGCATGAGAAAATCTCTAAATTATTAGCGCAGGATCTCGAAAGACATTTGCATATGATTGATCGCAAAATGATTTTTCGCTTATTGAACTCAAAACGCCAGCCAGCGCAGGTTCTGGGGATAAATCTGGTTAAAAAATATGTGAAACCAGAGAGTTTGTCCGTGCGGAATATTATTCGCCTGGCCAATCACGAATTGTTCGAGGCAAGACAAACGGCCTGGAATATGTTTAAAAATGATATAGGTAGAATGCGTTATGAAAGAGAAGAAGCGATTCGTTTGCTGGATTCTAAATGGGATGATTCCCGCGCATTTGCCGTTGATTATTTTAGAACGAATTTCACAGATAAAGACTGGACGCCGGAAATTTTAATTGGCATTTGCGATTCCGTTCGAGCAGATGTTCAGACCTTTGGGAAGGAGTTGATCTCCCGTTTTTTCAAGCAGGAAAACGGAACGGAATATCTCCTGAAGCTCAGCCAGCATCCGGCAGTCGAATTACAAAAATTCGCATCTGAATATCTGGAAGAATTTGCTGTCGGTAACCTCGCTCATGTCAAACAGTTAGAATTATATTTTATAACTGTTTTGTCTAAAGTGAACAAAGGAAGAGTAGCTAAAAATCGCATCCTTAATTTCCTGCACAAAGAGGCGATGAGCGATACAGAAATGGCCACCGAAGTTACTCAAATTATCAACCGAATTTCTGCTACGATGGCGATTGGAGACAAGGCCAGATGCATCGAAATTTTGCGAGACATTCAGGGCAAATACCCACACCTGAAAACAGTCGTTAAGATAAATGAAATTGAAGAATATATAGAAAGTTAATTTTATTAAAACATTAATAGTGTTTTATTGAATATTATTTATAAACTTACAACTTAAAAATATGCTTTTTAATTATAAATATGGAGGAAGTTCAACCGTGACCAGCAATGCCGGACAAACCGGGATTTCCTTCGCTCCGGATACGCTTCGCCAACCTACTTTTTTTGTTGGGCAATTATCTAAAAATATTCCTTTTCGGGAAGCCATCTCTGCTTTGCACGATGTCGTTGTTTCGGATTTGCGATTCAAGCCCAAAGACAAAACGGAGTACAAAGAGTGGGCCGCTCAACAGGAAGAAATCTGGTTGGGCGAATATATGGCCAAGCTGATGGAAGGAAAGGAAGATATGGAAAATCGCATCAAGGTTTTGCAAACAGACCTAAATGATGTATATAGAGAAAAGCAATCTGTTCTGGCTCCATACAATCGCGCTAAAAGTAATTATTTTCAATATATTTATAAAAGAGATTACGATGCCTGGTTTGTGCTGGACCCCGTGATCACCGTTCATCCGGATGAAATGTTTTTTGAATGTTTCAGCCAGGACGAATCGACTTACGGGAAACTGGGTGCGAATTATAATGTTTTTAAAAATGTGAATGAGTTTGAATGCGGTACAACTAACATTGATTACTCTGCGGCATTGTACAACGAATTTCAAAAAATCAGAAATTATAAAGACACCGATTTCCGGGTGGACCCAAGTGGATTTGAAATTCAAACAGGAGAAGAAGACTTATATAAAGAAGTTAAAATTGATTTACCGGAAAGTTGGGTGCGTGGATTTTTGCAGGTGAGTTCTGCGATGACCTTACCCGCCGAATCTTTTGATTTACACCCAATGGATGTTTATAATATATGTTTAATGTTGCGAAGATATCGGGCGAAGAAAAGCCCTCGCTCCATGAAGTATATTTTAAAACCCGGAGAACCAATAAAAATCATATTTGAACCGTGGAATTATGAATTGGAATGTCCGCGCTCGATTTATCCGGGTAAAGAGGAAAGAGAAGTACGCGTTTGGGGTCGTCGTCGTCTGTTGATTTTGGAGCGACTGATTCCGATTACGAAAAAGTTCCGGGTTCATTTGCTTGGGACAGGGTTGCCCTCTTTTTACGTAGCGGATCTGGGCGATATGAATTTTACCCTGGGACTTTCCGGATGGACAGCCAATGACTGGTCGCGCGCAGGCAATTTTGATTTGATGGCTCCTCGCATGGAAGTCGATAATATGACAAAAAAATTAGTATATAGCTCCCTCAAGGAAAACTGGTCGGAAACTTCCGAGTCCCTGGCTAAGCGACTTGACCTCGAAAAGGACGTCGTGGCCGGAGCCTTGTCAGCTTATACGCAAGCAGGAAGAGTCATATATGATTTAGATAAGAATGTTTATCGCGTCAGGGAACTCAGCCGGGAGCCTTTGCCGATGAGCCAACTCCGCTTCGCCAATCCAAGGGAAAAAGATGCCAATCGATTATTGCAGGGAGAAATCCATGTAGCCGCAGATATCGTTTCCGGGGTTGGGTTGAAGTTGACCGGGTCGGTGAAAGATCGCTATCGCACACATCACCCGGAATTGGTAATCGACAGCGACGAGCGTATGAAGCATGCCGTTTGTGATTGCTATTTTTATAATTCTAATAAATTAAAAAAAGGGCCTTGCGAGCATATTCTGGCTTTGCGCATGAAGCATAATAAAACGAAAAAAAATGCGATTTCAGCTTAATTTTTTAGCAAAAAAGTTATAAAAAGTCAAAATGTAATCGTATCTTTGATATAGAGACAAGCAAACATAAAGATGTTGCTGACCAAATTTGAAATATTCTAATAAAGAGAATAAAAACCTTGCAAATTTCTTTTACCAGGTCAGGGAGATTTTTACTCCATTAAAACCCCAATCTCGATGATTCGGGAAATTAAAGCTTCCGATACTTTGTAAAAGAAATAGAAGCGATGATTCGTCGCTCTGGTAAAATGGCAAATTACATATTCACTAAATAGGAATCTTTTTCTATCCCACCTATGTCTACCTAAATAGTAGAACTTACTAACGGTGACGAGTGGGACACTCCTTGTAAGTTCTACTATTTAGGTAGACACAGTGGGAGTGGAGCTGATTCATTTAGTTCTGAGTGTTGTTTCGAAGGTTTTTTATTCTTATATATTAAAAAATTGAAACAGGCGGAGAAGCGTCGTCCAAGACCTTGCTTTTAGAATGATGTATCGTCATTCCTGTAAAATGACCAAACCTGCTTCACCCAACTCATCTTTTTTGTAAGAGGGAGTACCTATATTCGGCATTTCGGTAGGGCTTCCTCGAAGCAAATACCGAATATAGGTACTCCCTCTATGGAGCTGATGAGTCAAGTGCTGAGATTGTTCGAAGGGATTAGGCGCAATCCGTGTTTTCAACACATGCCCGTAAAACGTTATGGGCATCATTTTGGTAAACCAAGGTAAAATGAAAAGTACAACAAACTTTAGTTTGTTTCAGCAAAAGATAATAGAATCCAAAAGTCAGGAAACATTAAGCTCATTCTCATTTTGCCCTTTTATATATAACTTGTCAGTGCCCGCTGAAGGGCGGGCACTTATTTTGAATTTTAAAATAAACTATTTTAAAAATTGACATAACAGGAAACAAGCAATAAGTAAAACCTTGCCTTTTGTTGAAAAACAAAACAATGGTGTATCGCCATTATTGTTATATGAACTAAAGCGACTTCACCGCGTCCATCTTTTTTGGGTGTAGTTGGGGACCCTGAGGCTCAGCCGGTTCGTGTCGGGGTATCCCACTCGTTCCTCCTGATCTACCCCGACATCTAAACCCCAGGGTCCCCAACTACTCTGGAGCTGATGGACACCGTTCTAAGAATGTATCGAAGGAAAATTAAGTTGAATTAAAATTAAACTTATATAGTTTGCTTGTTTCCGTTGCTGCCGGGTTTTGCCTGGCAGCATTTGGAACAGCAGCAGTGGGATCTTAAAACCTTGCTTTTAAATGATGTTTCGTCATTACTGAAAAAAGACCAAACCTGCTTCACCAGACTCATCTTTATTGTTAGAGGTAGTACCTATATGCGACATTTCGGTAGGGCTTCCTCGAAGCAAATATCGCATATAGGTACTACCTCTGTGGAGCTGATGACTCTGGTTCTGAGATTGTTCGAAGGGATTTCCCCTGCTGCTTTTTTTGAATATATTTTATAGGATTTTATTATAATATAAAAATCAATTCAACATGGCTAACGACACACCAATCCGTACCCGACAACAACTGTACGATCAAATCCGGCAAACTTCCCGGGAGGAATTTATTTTATCGGAAATGATCCGGTTGGGCTTTTGGGCAGAAGATGAAGAAAAACCGAGCGTGGCAAAGGAGTTGATTGAAAAAGAGGGCAAGCTCCGACGAGAATTAAATGACCTCCTGAGTACCCAACGCAAAATGCGTAACAAGGAAGCGATGCTCAAGGAGATGCGTGATAAGCGAATGGCCGATGCCAAAAAACGCCGGGAAGAAACTAAGGAGAGAAGAGAAAAGGAACGCCAGGAGAGAGCCGCAGCCTGGGCAGAGAAAAAGACAAAAGATATTTCATATCTGGGAGAAGGTGTGAGTGCAGGGCTGATTAAAACGGAAAATGATAAGGAAAAATTACATATCAATAATCTTCCTTTATTTGAGGATATGCCGGCTTTGGCAGAAGCGATGGGGTTGACGATTGGGAAACTTAGATTTTTGACTTATACGAGAAAAACATCTAAAACTAATCACTACAAGCGATTTTTCCTTCCTAAAAAATCCGGAGGTCAAAGAATGATCTCGGCTCCAATGCCGTATCTGAAAGCAGCGCAATATTGGATATTGGAAAATATTTTATACAAATTAGAAATAAATGAACATGCACATGGTTTTGTGCCGGAGCGTTCTATAAAAAGTAATGCGGAAAAACATATAGGAAAAGATGTTGTAATAAATTTGGATTTGAAAGATTTTTTTCCTTCGGTTTCCTACAAGCGTGTAAAAGGTATGTTCAAGAGCCTGGGATACTCAGAGCAGATTGCTACGATTTTTGGATTGCTGTGTACAGAACCAGAAGTAGATGAAGTAGAAATGGATAGACAAAAATATTATGTGTCAAAAGGCAGTCGCTTTTTGCCGCAAGGCGCACCGACAAGTCCGGCGATTACAAATATAATTTGTTATAAAATGGATCGCCGCTTTGAAGGCGTTGCCAATAAGTTAGGATTTACATATACGAGATATGCTGATGATTTGACCTTTTCTGCTTCCGGAAATTCGGTGGAAAAAGTCAGCCGGATTTTGTGGCAGGTGAAGGAGATTGTAGAAGACGAAGGATTTAAATTACACCCAAAGAAAATCCGTGTGATGCGCAATGGCCGAAGAAAAGAAGTAACGGGAATTGTCGTCAATGAAAAGATGAATGTAGATAGAAAAACGCTCCGCAAGTTCCGGGCATTGCTTTATCAAATAGAAAAAAATGGTATAGAAGGAAAAAAATGGGGTGACGGGCACCTTCTGAATACTATTCAGGGATATGCGCAACACGTATATGATATAAATCCGGAAAAAGGAAAACCTTATCTGGAAAAAGTAAAGGCACTGCTTGCCGATCCTGCAATTAGTGCCCTGAGACCCAAGCGAATCTCAAAGAGCCAAATGAGAAAAGAGGCAGCGGCAGTAAAAGAGAGAGCTGCTGCTGCCTCGGATAATGCCATCGCCGAATCACCAGGACAGAACCAACAGCCTTGGTGGAAAGTGTGGTAGTTTTAATATATGAAAATAAATGTTATCGATGTTTTTGGCTTTTAAAAATAACCGATGAAACAATGTTTTAATTAAAAGAAAACATATAATATTTTGTCATCTAGAACAAGGTGAGAGATCTCGTCTAAACGCAAGGAACAGCTCCCTGTTTTTGACTTCTGAGATTTTCTAGGAATCAGATTTCCATTTTTAAACGAGATTTCTCCTGTCGTCGAAATGACAATTCTATTTTTTTCGTTTTTCAAAAGTTCGCAGGTTAATTATTTAAGTCAAAGCATTGGTAATCGAAAAAATTGTATAGGCAAAAAGTAAATTGTGTTTAGTTGGTTTTTGGAAATGGTATGACCGCTAACTGTCCGTGTATGGGGTGGATGGAAGGCGGCATACCTCCTTTTTAATTTGCTGCTTTTGGAATATTGAAATTTATTATAAATAAAATAAAAAATCTATGTCTAATTTACCTAATCGTCCAAATAGTGTGCCCAATACCGCTCAATGGGATACTTCCACGGGGTATTGGAAGCATGGAGAAGAAAAAGGAGGAAAACAAATCGGTCTGTGGAAGTGGTGGCGTCGCGGTGGAGAGTTATATATGGAAGTAGAATACAATGAAAAAGGGGAGCGACACGGCATAAGAAAAATTTATCATACAAATGGAGAAGTATATGATAATAGGAAATATGAAAATGGACTACCAACAGGCGAACGCGTTTTCCAGCGCTGCACCGGGCGGACGGATTTAGGGTTTTTGAGAAATATGCACTGGCGGGTCTGGAAAGTCGTTTACGAATACGAAGATGGAAAATTTGCAGAAGCCAATTATTTTCAACGCAATGGATCTCCTATCGTCCTGCGTCCCAAAGAAGTGCCAAGAAATTCTTATTACAATAATTACAGAGGAACCTGGCGGTCCGGTGAGATGAATGATAATGACGCAGAAATGGGTTTGTGGAAAACATATAATAATAAAGGTTTTATGTTGTCCGAGGAAAATTATACTGACGGACAAAAAAATGGAGCCTATAAATTATTCCATACAAATGGTACAGTAGCACAGGAAGGAAATTACAGGGCCGATAAACAACACGGGACCATTACACATTATCGTTCAAATGAAAGAACCTCTATTCGATTTCCCTACGAGGCTAAACAAGAGGTAAGCAAAGTAGTTCAGGAATTTGAAGATGGGCGAATCAGATCAAGTCAATATTTCAATAAGGAGGGGGTTGAGACCAATCGCCACGGAACACCCATCCCTGATTTTAATATAGATAAAAGTTTTGGATCAAACCCTTCCGATTTTTTGAAGGAAAAAGAATTGGAAACAATTCTGGAAAAGACTCAAGGGGATGAAGTTGTTTTTGATATTAAAAAATTAAATAAGAAGTTCAGGGATTTATGGGGTGTAGACATGCCCGAAGAGTTGCAGGATGTTATATATAATTTCGGAAAATACAATTTTCCAAAATGGTTGTTCTGGCAAACACACCCGGTTAAAGTGGCCGGGCAGGAAGATGAAGATTTTAATATCGTAGAAGAAGCTATATTAAGTGCTCAAAATATATTCCCGGCGGATCATTTCCTGGAATGGTTTACAGGAACGGTCTGCCTGGATGATTTAAAGGGGGGCGGATACCGGGAAAATTTCAGCTTGCACTACGGACTATATGACTACAATAGCAATCCGGATAATAAAAATTACATATATTTAAATGAATACAGAAATCCGAATTACTCCTGGGGAAATGGCTTGAAAAAAGTAGCTGCGAAGGATTTGAGTTCGCTGATTTATTTACTCGGAGGAGCCTATGCCTACGAAGTGGCGAGTATCGTTACCACCCAAAAATTTTCTCAAACTATATTTGAAAATTCTAAATCCAATGTCAGCCTCACAGGGAACAGCCTGAGCGATGTCCAAATCAACGGAGGTCGGTTGAATGAGTATCAACTGAGATGCACGGTAATTCAAGGGCCTGCCCTTGAGTTTTTTCAACGAGCAAAATGGATAATTGAGTTATTACAATATAACTACGAACGAAAGCCGAATGTGAAAAATTTAATAAACAAAAATGTAAATGTAAAGATCACGGACGAGCTTCATCAAAAAAATCTTTCTTTGGTTAAGGAGGTTGTTCCCGAAGCATTGTATTGGCTGTTCCGTACTTTCTTCTTTAGGGAAGAGGAGTATTTAAATGCTTATTTAGAGGCAGCTAAAACAAGTCCTTCAAGAGTGGTTCGGGATACCGGAAAGTTGGTTGAAGAATTGAAAAATGGCCGACAACGCCTTGGAGATATTTTAAATGTACAGGAATTTAGATCTGAATATTTGAAATAGAAAATGTTGAAAAATAAGAGAAGCCGGACAAAGTCCGGCTTCTCTTATTTTAACACCCACTCAAAACATATAAAAGATTCGGGCATTTCAAAAAATACCTCGCCCAATTGGATATAATTTCTTTTTATGTAAAAATTTAATAATCGTTCATTGATGCTGTAAGCATCCAGCCGAACCGAAAGATAGTTTTCCGCCCTTGCTTTTTCTTCCGCAAAATCCATCAGCTTTGAAGCCAAACCTTTTCCCTGAAAATTCGGATGCACAGCCAGACGATGAACAATTAAACTCCTCTCTTTGGGCGTCAACCATTTAATTTTTTTATATTCAGGATCTTCTGTTTCGTTTAAGGTGATAACTCCGGCGATATGTTGTTCTAATTCAAAAACAAAAATTGTTTTTTCACGAATATCTTTTTCAATGGTTTGAAGATTTGGGTAATCATCATGCCAGTTGAAAAATCCTTGCCGTTCCATTTCTTTCCGGCAAGCCTGATAGAGGCTGAATATTTTTTCAGACTCTTCCAAAATTCCTAACCGAATCATTTTTTGAGGGTTGCTTTTTCCAGGCCTTCATAAAGCCACTTAGCTAATGCTTCCCGATTCGCTTCCAGAATAAAACGCTTTTGGTCATTTTTATTTCGTATATTTCCTAATTCTATAAATGCAGTTGTTGGAGTGGTCTCCCTAAGCATGTGCAAATCACGAGCCTTGACGACACCTTTATAACCGCGCTTAGGTTGGTATTTTTTATAATTTTTGGCAATCGTTCCATGAAGCGTTTCTACTAATTTTTTTCCTTTATTGCTATTTGGATGATGATAGAAAAACACATCGATTCGCTCACCCTTACTTCGGGAGTCTACGTGAATCACGACGGCATATTGTTGGTGCTGCCCTAGTTTTTTGTGTTTTTCATATAATTGATTAATGGCATTTGATCGCTGAAAAAGACGGGGCTTTTGACTTCTTGGAATTTGCAAATTCTTCCAGCAATATTCATCTGAGTCACAAGGGAGAATCTCCCCGGAGCGAATCCCGTCGTTGGCATCCCGGGTAATCATATAGGCCGTAGCACCGTTTTCCATCAATTTTTTGGTCAGGCGAAGGGCTACATCATAAGCATATTCATCCTCACACAAATTTTTCCCACTTCGCTTGCCAACGGCACCGGGGTCAGGCCCGCCATGTCCTCCTACGATGTAAAAAACTTTTCCCTTAAGTTTTTTACTTATAGATTTTAATTTTTTATGATTTTTCCCAAAGATAGGATACTCGCCAGCCTTATTTTTTTTCTCCCCCACATTTTTATTATCCATGACGATAGCGGCCGCCGGTGTTTTACAGTCCAACTCATGATGCGGGACCCAAAGAATTTTGGACTTGTCATAAGACCCTCCGGATTTTACCCCGGCTTGTCGAAGCGACTCATTAAACTGCTTGATGCGCACCGCTCTGTCCCAATCATCGATCCCAATCGTTGTGCGGATGGATTTTCCATCATAGGCATAATTATATATGGGTAAATAATATGTTTTTCCAATCTTTATGGTACTCTTTTTCTTGAGCTTGTTTATAGAATAGAATTTTTTAATATTGCATTTATTGCCTTTTATTTGGTAGCGATCCAAAATTTTAAAAACACCATCGCCTTTTTGCGCTTGCGTTTGTATAAATTCAATTTCCTGTGCAAAGCAGGAAATTGAAACAAGAAATAATATTTTTAAAATAAAAGAAATTTTAATAAAAAATGACATAACAGATAAGCTTGAAAGAATTAAAAGTGATGGTGCCGGAGAGCGTTCAAGATTCTGGTTGTTTACAATAAACAAAGGTAGGAATTTTTAGTATTTATCTCAACTTACATTAAAAGGCATTAACTTTGCACTAAAACCAAAAGCATGAGTTGGTTAAAAAACTTGTTTGGAAATTTATTTAAAAAACCGGAACCCGATCCTATGAAATACCTGATTGCAGGGCTAGGCAACATGGGCGCAGATTACGACCATACCCGACATAATATTGGCTTTGATGTAGTGGATGCTTTGGCTAAAGAGTTTGAGGTAACCTTTAAAAATGATTCTCACGGCGACCTCGCTGAATTCAAGCACAAGGGGCGCACCTTCGTTTTATTAAAACCCTCCACCTATATGAACCTGAGCGGAAAAGCCGTTCGCCACTGGATGACCAAAAAAAATATTCAACGGAGTAACCTACTGGTCGTTCTGGATGATTTGAATCTTCAATTTGGCCAACAACGCCTGAGAGGAAAAGGAAAAGATGGCGGACACAATGGATTAAAAAATATAGATCAATTATTGGGTGGAAATAATTACGCGCGCCTTCGAATTGGCATTGGAAATGATTATCACAAAGGACAGCAGGTCGATTTTGTACTGGGAAAGTGGTCGGAGGCGGAAAGAGATAAACTCCCGGAAATTATCAAACACGCCACCGAAACCATCAAGGCATTTGGAACAATCGGATTGCAATTTACCATGAATAAATTCAATAAAAAATAATATTATTTTCTAAAGATGGGTAAGGTAAAATGAAAAGTGGTGCCTTCGCCGTAAACCGAAGTCACCCAGATTTTTCCGCCGTGTTTCTCAACAATTTTTTTACAAGTCGCCAATCCAATTCCCGACCCTTTAAATTCCGTCTTTTTGTGCAGGCGATTAAAAATACCAAATATTTTTGATATATTTTCTTCTTCTATTCCAATGCCATTGTCTGCAATGGTGATGTAGTAAAAATTCCCTTCCGTTTTTGTAGAGATTTTTATTTCGGGGACATTAGCTTTTTTCTGGAATTTAATTCCATTAGATATAATATTTTGAAATAATTGAGCCAGTAAAGAATGAAAACCTGCCACACTAGGAAGAGCATCGTAAAGGAGTTTGGTTCCGGTTTCCTCCAGCTTGAGTTTTAAATTATTTTTCACATCTTCCAAGACTGCATCCAATTGGATTTCCTCCGGATTCTCAAATCCTTTTCCTAGGGTAGAATAATCAAGCAAGTCGTTGAGCAGCTTGGACATCCGGCTGGCAGCATCTGTCATAAAGTGAATATACTGCTTGCTTTCGTCATCCAGATTATCTTTGTTTTCCATTTCCAACAACTGCCCAAAACCGTGAATCATCCGTAAGGGTTCCTGCAAATCATGCGAGGCCACATAAGCAAAATTTTTCAACGACTCGTTGGACTCTTCCAGTTTCTGCTGTATAATTTCCCGCTCGGTAATGTCAACAGATATGCCAATTGTATATAAAAATTGATTATTTTCATCAAACACAGGAGAAAAAGTTGTATCAAAACAAAGATTATTTGTCCAGGACTCAAAAGAAACTTTTTCTCCTTGTAGAGCTTTTTCTACAGAAACTTTTTCATCTATCATTCCACCCAAAGTATAAACAGACTGCCCAATCATCTCCCCGGAATGTAGATTCAAACTATCCAAACCACTTCCTTCCATCAATTTGATCTGCCCGGTGGGTTCAAGCACAAAAAGGATGATCGGCATTTGAGAAATAATGGATTTGATATAACGCTCATTAGCAAGCGCAGCAGCGTTCGCTTTTTTTACAATACCCATCCCGGCAATCAACTCTTCATTGGCTTTCTTTAATTCTTGTTCCTGTGTTTTCAGTAGCGTGACATCCTCAATAAAAACAAAAAAACTTGAATGTTTTTTATTTTGTTTTAATCCCGGGATAAAAGAAATTTGCATCATCCTTTGTTCGCCATTAGAGAAGGTACCCACTTTTTCATAGGTCACCAGATTACCGGAGAGCGCCGTGTCAAACAGCGTTTTTTCCTCCTTAAAAGTTTTATCCCCAATCACCTCCTGAATGTGTTTGCCCACCGTTTCAGTTGGGTTTATTCCAAACCACTTTTCATAAGTAGCATTATTAAATTTATACTTATAATCTTCTCCTACATGCGAAATGCAGGCAGGCAAAGCATCCGTAATGATTTTCATCTCTCTTTCCCGCTGTTCAATTTTCACGTTCTTAGTTTGGATTTCCTCCAATAACTGATTGGCCGTATCCGCGGATCGCT
This sequence comes from Saprospiraceae bacterium, assembly GCA_020629915.1. Classification (GTDB taxonomy): domain Bacteria; phylum Bacteroidota; class Bacteroidia; order Chitinophagales; family Saprospiraceae; genus JAHDCK01. The sequence continues at coordinate 22,866 of JAHDCK010000004.1, read as the reverse complement.
GTACCTCCGAGAAGAAAAAATCAATCAGAAAAAAGACCAGACCCGAAATGGTTAGAAAATTGAAAACACGCACCGCCGTGGGGTAACCAATGGAAATAGCAGGTTCAAAATTATTATATATATAAATGCAGGTGAGGTAAAAAAGTGCATTCAAAATAAAAAGGAAGAACTGAAGCCATCGCTCCGAAAATAAAATTAAAATAACGACAGGCAACAGCAGAAACACAATCTCCGGTTGAGCTTTTTCCCCGATAGAAAAGGCAAGAGAAATCGTAATCAATGAAAGTTGACTGAGAAAAAATATTGCCGCTCCCTTGTAAAAATAATTTATATTAAGAATAATGGGAATAGCATTAAAAATAATACTGGCGACTACAACAAAGCTGCTGGAAAATTCTCCCAGGAAAACATAAGTAACTAAAACAACAATATTAATGGTGTTCGCGATGACGCATAGCTGGTTAATAAAACGTATGCGTTTTTTCTTCAGGTGAGGGAACTCCTCCTGAATACCAAGATTTGAAATTGTGTCCCACCAATGTCGAAGTGCGGTTGCCATTCAATTAGAATATTGCGATGTGTAACAGAGGGAGCTTTAATGTTTTCTCAAATATACTAAAAATTGCTAATCTCAAAAAAACAAATGAAAGGTACATCAAAACCGTATTCTTCGTATAAGAATTTCTACTCCGAAACCAGCTCCATATCAATCAATCGCCTGGATAAATCCGTTCCCGTAATTTTTACCCGAACCGTATCACCCATTTTTATCACCCGGCCGGACTTTCTGCCCGTGGCTTTCATCCTTCCTTCACTCAGCGCAAAACCCTCATTCAATTGCTCAAACCCAATCAATCCCTCGCAGCGGTTTTCTATAATTTCTACAAAAAATCCCCGGTCAATCATCCCGGAAATCAATCCGTCAAATTCATCCCCAATATGATTTTCCATAAACTCCACCTGCTTGTATTTGACAGATTCCCGCTCGGCCTCCATCGCCTTGCGCTCCTGCTGAGAAATGTGCTTGCACTTCGCTTCCAGCTTTGCTTTATTTTCCCGATAGGTTCCGTCCAGATTTTTTTCTAAAATTCTATGCACCAACACATCCGCATATCGGCGGATAGGAGAGGTAAAATGCGCATAAAACTCAAATGCCAAACCGTAGTGACCAATATTTTCAGTCGTATATTCCGCCTTGGCCATCGTTCGGATAGCGAGCGGTGCCAGGATTTCCAACTGTGGATGTTTTTCTTTTTCCAATGCTAGCCGATTAAAAGACTTGGCAATTTGCTGAGGCGTCGAAAGATCCATTTTAAAACCCATCTCCGCAGCAAACCGCGCAAACTCTCCCAGCTTATCCGGCCCCGGCAAATCGTGTACCCGATAAACGAAAGGGACTTCCTGTGCGTCCTTCCCTTTTTTATAAATATATTTAGCCACTTCCTTGTTAGCCAACAACATAAAATCTTCAATCATCATGTGCGCCTCTTTCCGCTCCTTGACATAAACATACAAGGGCGTTCCATCTTCATCCAGTTTGAATTTGACTTCCGGCGACTCAAAGGCAATCGCTCCTTTTTTAAATTTGGCTTTTCTGAGCTTCAGTGCCACCCGATTCAGCTTGCGGATCTCCGAAGCAAAATCGCCTTCACCAGACTCAATTCTTTCCTGCGCTTCCTCGTAGGTAAAACGCCGATCCGAATGAATGATCGTTTTCCCAAACCACTTCTTCGTGATTTTATCATTTTTATCAAAGGTAAAAACCGCAGAAAAAGTCAGCTTGTCCTCATTCGGTCGCAGCGAACACAAACCATTCGATAATTTCTCCGGCAACATCGGAGATACCCGATCCACCAAATAAACCGAAGTAGAACGACGATAAGCCTCGTTGTCCAATTCCGTTTTGGGTCGAACATAATGCGTTACATCTGCAATGTGCACCCCAATTTCATAATCGCCATTTTCTAAATATTCCAAGGAAAGAGCATCATCAAAATCCTTAGCCGTATCCGGGTCGATTGTAAACGTCGTAATCGTTCTAAAATCCCGACGCTTTGCAATTTCATCCTCAGAAATCTCTTCTCCCAATGCTTCGGATTCTTTCCAAACCTCCTTGGGGAAACTCAGGTCAAAACCTTTTTGCACCAATATAGACTTCATCGCAATTTCGTTATCGCCTTCCTGTCCGAGCGAAGCCGTAATCGTTCCCACCGGGCTTTTCATTTTGCCGCTAGCCCATTGGGTAACTTTCACAATTACTTTGTCGCCGTTCTTCGCCCCGTTAATTTCCTCCAGCGGAACATAAATATCCATGGCGGCCTTGTAGTTGTCAGGTATAACAAATCCAAAATTTTTGGAGAGTTGAAGGTCGCCTATGAAATGTTCAGTACGGCGTTCTACCACGGTCATAACTTCCCCTTCAGGTTTCTTGCCGGTTTTATTAAAATAATATTGCACCCGCACCCGATCGCCATCCAGTGCCGAGTTCAGCTTTCGGGCAGAAACGTGAATATCCATGGAAAGGTCATCCGTAATGACAAAAGCATCTCCCTGCCGGGTCATATCCACTACGCCTTCCGTTAGGCCACCATCTGATGTTTTCGTATTCCGATCGATGGCATACGTTCCGGCTTTCGCCTCAAAGATTTTCCCTTTAGACAGCAATTTTTCCAGTGCGCCTTCTACAGAATCTTTATTATTTTCAATTTTTAATTTCTTTATAATTTGTCGTGCCGTAAAGCGTTTTTTCGGATGTCTTTTAAATAATTTGACAATTTCACCGCCCAGTGCATGGGAATTCAGTTTTTGTCCTTTTATACTTTTTTTCTTTTTTGACATTTATAATTTTTTAATAATATTTTTAAAATGTGGGTCAATGTGATTTCTTTTAGTCAGTAAGCATTAATGCCTTGTTGTTAAATCTGCCATTTTTTCAAAAAATGGCAGATTTCCATATTAGAAACCAAATGAAATCATACAGAACCAAAAATGTTTTGTCCTCCTCTTTTCTTGTCAGATGTCCTACCTGACAGCTCCATCGGAAGGCAGCCAGGGGGTGATGCTCCGTCACGCGTCCTTGCCTGACAGAAAACGCAGGACCTCAAAGCCATATCACAGGAAAATAACGATTATAAAAACAATTTCTAAGCAAATTGCACAACAGAGACAAACCCTAATATAACCATAACTATACCTAAGACGGAGTAAATTAGGAGAATACTCCTAAATTTTTACAATTTTACCATCACCTAACAATTCTAAATTAAATATTTTATTGGAGGAAGCATCAAATCGGGAGAGATCGCGTAGGTCGGAGTAGCCTTCTGCAACATAAATCAGCCAATCATCTTCTATGGTTGCTACTACCTGAGTTAACAGGTGCTTATCTGAAATAGTTCCGGCTAGGAAAGTTTTATCAATGAGATTTCCCTTTTTATCAAAAGTAGCCAGGTAAAACTTTTTAGTAAGTAAATCACCCACCCAAAAAATAAAGGCATGAAAATCATACGTATCTTTTAACCGAAAACAAGGCGTAACTTCTGTAAACTCATCAATTGGATTATCCAGCAGCGGTGCAATAAAATGTTCCATAAAGGGAACGGGCATCGGGTTATTTTCTGCATTGATCTGGTGGTGCGTTTCTGTAGAAAAAGTTAAAGGCAAGTCCGCTTCCGGGAATAATTCAAGAAACAAATCAAAGGTTAAGGTGATCGTTTTCATTAGTTTTTAAAATAAATAATTAAAAAAGTAAACCAAACGACCGCAGCGCGGTCGCAGTACGTTAGCTAAAAATAAAAGGGGTGGAATTTTAATTTTCCTTTTGAATTTAATTCAAGCGCAGGGGAAGGCATTTTTAAAACGTTTAGCAAAGAAAAGAAAAATTTCAGGGATTTGTGCCTGGTTTTAATTTTTGTAAAATCAATATCAGGAGCCAGGTAAAATTGCCGAACCGGTTCGAGGTCATTTGAGGGTAGAATAAAAGTACGTCCCGCCTCATCTTCCCATTCATTAGCAAAGCCGCCATACATATTTTCGGCTCCATAACCTACCGCGACATTCAGCCAGGGCGGAAATCTTCCTTTTTTATCTTCAGGTAAAAAAGCATGAATATTTCCGGATACCCAAACCGTCACTCCGTTATAATCTTTCAAAATCAACTCCGGAAAACTCGTTCCATACAATTCATCTACTCTTTGCCGAAGCGGATAACGCGTTCCATCCGAATGAGCAACTGTCAAGTCAGGATGATCCACCAAATGCGCAGAATATTTTAATAAAATCCGTTGCTCCCCCCAGGTAAATTCCTGACCCATATACAGAGCCGAACCAGCGGTATTAAAAGCAAAATCGCCAAGGGAAAACCCCCATTTTGCGGAAAATCCATCCATCACTTCTATCGTACTTTGAAATAAAGTACCGACCATTCCACCCAACCAAATTGCTTTTTTATTCTCTACGCCTGTCCAGCGATAAGCCTGTGTCGCCCACTTCGTTTCAAAGTACGCCGTAAAGAGATGCCCGGCTTTGTCCATGTCTTTCCATTCTCCCATATCATTAAAAAAATGAAAAGAAGACTGCTCAAACTGAGCATACCAAATTTGACTTAAACCATAAACCGCACCGGAATAACCCACAGCAGCCGTCCCATTCAAGGCCCAAAACCGAGCCTTGTTGAAAGTATCTGCCGGAGTAAATAACTGATTGAGTCGCCCCTGACTTTGGGCTTCCATTCCCAGAGAAAAGAAAAGGACAAAAAATAGAAAAATATATTTAATAAAATGTTTTTTCAAGAGATTATTTCAACGTCGCATGAGTCGCATCCAGCAATTTTCGGACATTTTCCATGGAGGAAGCCTGAGCATAAACCCGCAAAACAGGCTCAGTCCCGGAAGGCCGAATCATAACCCATTCGCTATCGTTTGTCCAAAACTTAAAACCATCGATGGACTCTACATTTTTTATAGAATAATCACCAAACTGCTCGAATTTATTCGCTTTACAATCCGCAATAATGGCCTGCTTTTTCTCCTCGGCAATGTGCAAATCATCCCGATCAAAAGCAAAAGAACCCACTTCATCATAAACCATTTGGATCAACTCCTTCAAAGATTTACCCGTCTTGGCCATAAATTCCAAAATCAATAAGCCATTCCAAATGCCGTCCCGCTCAGGAATATGTCCTTTCACTGCCAAGCCGCCAGATTCTTCCCCGCCTACGAGGACATCTTCTTTGATCATAATTTCGGCAATATATTTAAAACCGATCTTAGTGACTTCCGTTTCCAGATTGTAGGAGTCCGCCAGTTTTTTCATTTTATCTGTTACTGAAAAAGTAACGATAACTTTCCCGGTTTCTTTTTTATAATTATATAAATAATATAACAAAAGAAGTAGTATTCTGTGGCTGTCTACAAATTCCCCATCTCCATCGTACATTCCAATCCTGTCCGCATCCCCGTCATTGGCAATGCCAACATCAATAGAAGGATCATTTTTTATGGTATCTGCCAATTCTTTCAGGTTCCGATGGATTGGCTCCGGTGCTTGTCCTCTGAAAGAAGGATTCTCATCGCAATGAAGCAGGACGGCCTGCGGGAATAATTTTCTCATGGCATTTTGGCCCGCTCCGTACATTGCATCATAAGCAATTTTTATATTAGAATTTCTTATCGCATCCAGGTCAAAATTCTCTGCTACGTGTTTTAAATAAATACCTTCCAGATCGATATAATTCAACAATCCGTTTTCATACATTTCATCCAGCGTAGGCAGGGTCAAAGTGCAAGCATCCGGGATCATCGCTTCCACTTTCGCTACATCAGCCGGGACACTCGGCCCGCCAAAGGAAGATTTTAATTTAAATCCGTTATAAGAAGGAGGGTTGTGGCTCGCTGTAATGACTACACCTAAATTGGATTTGGTTTTTACAACTCCCAGAGAAACCATAGGTGTGGAAACATATCCTTTAGCCAGATTAACCTTAACGCCTAAGGCTCCCATCACACGCGCAGTAGCTTCCGCAAACATCGCTCCGCCAAACCGGCAGTCGTGTCCAATAACTACTTTGTCTCCTTCATTTTGCAGAATAAACCGCCCGGTAGCTTCTGCTACACGCATGACGTTTGCTACAGTATAATCTTTAGCAATAATGGCTCTCCAACCATCCGTCCCGAATTTAATTTTTGTACTCATAATTTGGTTTGTGTGGTGATTTGATAGAAGTGGTTTTTGACAGGGCGCATTAAAAGCGGCGCAAAGATACGGAAAATCAACTTTTTATAAATGCAGAAATATTTTTTTATTTAAATTTTAGAAAGAAAATAAATTTAAAACCTCATTTTTGACCTAAAATAATCCAAGTGAAAGACACTTACAGACATATAGGAATGCGTCAGCAACTCATAGACAACCTAAGAGAAAAAGGCATCAAAGAGGAGCGAGTCCTGGAAGCTATGAATCAAATTCCCCGCCACTTTTTCATGGATATGGCTTTTGAAGAACATGCCTATGAAGACAAACCCTTTTCCATTGGCGAAGACCAAACTATCTCTCAACCTTTTACTGTAGCTTTTCAAACCCAGTTACTCGAAGTGCAAAAACGAAATAAAATCCTCGAAATCGGAACGGGGTCCGGGTATCAGGCGGCTGTTTTGGATAAGTTAGGCGGAAGGGTTTTTACCATTGAAAGAATTGAAAAATTACACATAAAAGCAAAAAAAGTATTTGAAATATTGGGCCTGAAGAGAATCCGGCCTTACTTCCGGGATGGGCACAAGGGATTGTTAGAAATGGCACCTTATGACAGGATTCTGGTGACAGCAGGCGCACCCATCGTGCCGGAGCAACTCAAACTGCAATTAACCATTGGGGGTATTTTAGTCATCCCGGTCGGTGGAATAGAAGGCCAAAAAATGCTAAAAATTTTGCGGGTATCTGAAACGGAGTTTGTAGAAGAAACGCATGGAAATTTTCGTTTTGTTCCCTTTCTGGAAGGCACTAAGTCGAAGTAGCCGGAAGTTTTGGTATATAATTTTTATTTATAATAGGCAATACTATCAGGCCCACAATTCCAAAGAAAATATTACAAAACATATTCACGGAAAAAAATAAAACATTTGCCAGCGAAAAGGCATCATCTCCGCTTATTCCATACAAGGTCAACGCAGCAATCACCAAAAAATGATAGGTTCCCATTCCGCCCGGCGAGGGAATCACGATCCCCAGTGCACCAAAAGTGAAGACAAGCAATGCTGCACTCAGCCCTAAATGTGCCGTGGGGGCAAAAGACATAAATGCCAAATAAGTCATCAGGTAATACATCAGCCAGATGACGATGGTATGGAATAAAAACAAAGCGACATTATCCAGCTTGGCAATCGTCTTTATCCCTTCCCAAAATCCCAGAACGAGATTTTTTATTTTTTTAAAAAGAGCAGATTCTAAAATTGATTTTCTAAAAATATAAAATAGAATTATAATAAAAACAAAAAAACTAATTGCCCCAAGGAAAATCGGACTTGTGAAAAAGGAAGCTTTATTGCCCAGTTGCGCATTCACACTTAGATAACCCCAAAGCCGATCAAATTCTAATAAAAAGGTCAATCCAATGACCACCAAAAGACAAATCACATCCATCACCCGATCCACGACGACGGTTCCCATTACTTTTTCCAATGGAATTTTTTCGTAACGTGTAATTGTCCCTGCCCGAATGACCTCGCCCATCCTCGGCAACCCCAAGTTGGCAAAGTAGCCAATCATCGTCGCAAAAAAAGTATTGGCTGCTTTCGGGCGGTAATCCAGGGGATAAATCAACATATTCCAGCGCAGAGCCCGGCTAACATTGCTGATCATAAAAGCTGCCAGCACCGCGAGAATCCACCAGTAATTCACACTTTTAAAATCCGAGATCAACTTATCCGTCAGACTGCACTCGCTGGCCGGTATATTATCCAGGCGGCATTGTTCCTGAAAGGCCGCATTCTGACTGTTATAAACAAAGTATAAAATCCCCAGCCCAATACTCAGGAAAACCAAAAATTTTAATATATCAATTAAACGCTGATTCATTCAACTAGGGGTTTATTTCGTAAATCATATTATCAATCAACCGCACTGCTCCCAAATAAACAGCCGTACAGGCCACTACGGTTTTACTATTTATTATACTTTCTACGGGTTGCAGTGAAATTCCATCCACTATTTCAAAATAATCCACTTTAAATTCCGGGATATTCAAACGCTGCAAAGAGCGTTCCCTTACCTGCAAAGGTGGAAGCTGATTGAGTTCTTGCATGGCGGTTTTTAGTGTTTTAGAAATTAAAACCGCTTTTTGTCGTTCCTCCGGAGTCAGGCGCACATTTCGGGAACTCATGGCCAGTCCATCTTCTTCCCGAATCGTAGCTCCCATCACAAGTTGTATTGGAGACTTAAGCTGCCGAAGCATGTCCTGAACAATAGCAAACTGCTGATAATCTTTCTGACCCATAAAAAGATAATCTGGCAGGACGATTTCCAACAAGCGATTAACCACTTGCGCCATGCCGTCGAAATGTCCGGGTCGAAAGGCTCCTTCCATAACATTTGCCAGTTTTCCGAAGTCCAGTTCAAGCGAAGTATCCAGATTTTCAGGGTAAACTTCCTCAACTGTCGGAATAAAAACAATATCATTACCAACCTTTTCCAATAGCTCGGTGTCTTTAGAAATGGTACGAGGATACTTTTCCAAATCTTTCGGGTCATTAAACTGTGTAGGATTGACAAAAATACTGCAAACAGCAATGTCCACTGTTTTTTTACAATGCTCTATCAGTGATAAATGCCCCTTGTGTAATGCGCCCATAGTGGGCACAAATCCAATGCTTTTGCCTTGTGATTTATAATTGGAAATGACATCCTGAAGCTCTTTGACAGCTTTGAACTGAAGCATGAAAATTTGTTTATAAAAGGAAAATGAATAGGTTGATTTCTCCATGACAGATGTAATCAAATTATTACAAGTCTGGAAAAATGCTTAAATTTGCACGCTAATTTACAGTTTCCAAAAATAATAATCCTTCCCAACGGGATTTATTCAAAAAATTCTAAAGGGAAAGTAAGTAACTGAACGTAATAATATTTGTCTAATTTGAAATTAAAAAGTCGTTCAAAGCATTATTGAGAACGGTTACTTAATTAAGTCAGAAGAGATTTATGTCGAAGAAGAGAGTACTGATAGTCACCCAGGAAATGCAGCCTTATACTGCACTATCCGAAATATCTGAAATTGCCCGTAAATTACCGGAATTTGTCCAGTCCAAAGGAATGGAAATTCGGGTATTGATGCCGCGCTTCGGAACTATTAATGAACGAAGACACCGCTTGCACGAAGTTGTGCGCCTGTCCGGGATGAACATCATCGTAGATGATGATGACTTTCCGTTAATCATCAAAGTAGCTTCCTTGCCCGGTGCCAGAATGCAGGTTTACTTTTTAGATAACGAAGACTTTTTTAAACGCAAGTCTGTGTTTGAAGATCCGGATGGAAAACCATTTGATGACAATGTGGATAGAATGGTTTTTTTCTGCAAAGGTGTAATCGAAACGGTTAAAAAGTTTGGATGGAGCCCGGATATTGTTCACTGTCACGGATGGATGACGAGTTTGATCCCGCTCTACCTGAAAACGGCCTACAAGGACGAACCCATTTTTAAAGATTCAAAAGTGGTTTATTCCGTATATAATAGTCCGTTTGAAAGTTCTTTGGATAATGAATTTGCCTCCAAAGCATCCATCAATAACCTGACGGAAGAAGATTTGGTGAAATACCAAAATGGTTCCGGGATTACTTTGCACAAAGGAGCTTTCAATTTTTCGGACGGAATTATTTTAGGGAGTGAAGCAGAAGATAAAGTGACAAAAGAAGCCAAAGATTTAGAGCTTCCGACGCTCAATCACGAAGAAGAATATTTACCTTCTTATCTTGATTTTTATAAAACACTTCTTGGAGAAGAATCTTAAAAGTTTTCATATAAAAAGGAAAGTTTTCATAAACTTTCCTTTTTCATTTTCTTGCTGCATTCCGTATAGCGGGAGTTGTTTAAAGCATGTCATTATTCATTGACATAGTAAAATCCTAAACCAGGGAATGAAGAATTTCAAATTATTATTATTGCTGGGTTTGTTATATACATTCGGGACATCCTGTAATGAACCTACTTTGATTGGCTCCGAGTTGGTAGAAAATGATCAACCCGATGCCTTTTTTTCGGATACAATGACTATCCAGGCCGTAACAGTGCTTGGGGATAGCGTTCAAACGTATAATCCAAGTGTTCAAAGTCAACTGAGGTATTATATGGTAGGGCGACTAGAAGATCCCCTCTTTGGTAGTTCTACTGCGGCTACTTATGTTCAATTTATTCCAACTATTCTGAATCCGGAATTTGTGGGGCAGCAGGGCAGTGATTTTGTTTTTGATTCCTTGGTATTAAAGCTGAGGTATCGTCTGGAGAATGCTTATGGGGCACTCACAAATAATCAATCTTATAAAGTTGAGAGAGTTATAGAAGATATGCCTTCTACAGAAACCTATTATTCCGATCAGGAATTTGAGACAGGAGAGGTAGTGGCCACTTTGGATAATATAATTCCTCAATTAGATGACACAATTCTCGTTGATTCTGTAAAATTATTGCCGCATTTAAGAGTTAGAATGGATGATTTGGGAGAGGAGCTATTTAATGCTTTACCTGATAACTACGAGACAGATGATGATTTTCTTGACTTTTTTAAAGGATTAAAAATAAGTGGAGAGAATAATAATACGGTTATGATAAGCTTTCAAATCCCTCACTCTCTAAGCGAAATGACACTTTTTTATACAGATTATTCTAATGGGGATACTTTACACAAAACATTTGATTACCTCATAGTGAATGGTAATACAAAATTAGTTAACTTTAATCACGATTATAGTAATTCAGAAGCAGAAGAGGGTTATATAAATAAATCTGACAGCCCGGATAGCTTATGTTTGGTTCAGTCCATGGCAGGGCTAAATACAAAAATCAATTTTCCCTACGCTTCTAATTTGAAAAATATAATTGTAAACAAAGCAGAGTTAGTCGTAAGCGGACCAATGCCGGAAAATCCGGCTAGTTTTGATGCTCCGGATCAGTTATTATTAAGAGTAAGAAGTTCAGAAACCGAGCGGTTAGTATGGGTAGAAGATGCCATAGCATCCAGCCTTTCAGCAGGAAGCAGCATTTTGGAGTTATTTGGTGGAGCAAAAGAAGAGGTGACAGTTGACGGTGTTTCACGTCTTGAATATAAGATGAATATTAGTTCCTATATGCAACAATTGGTAGATGGGACATTAGAAGATGCTGATTTGTATCTGACCACTTACCCCAAAGCCGAAATTGCAAATCATTTTAGAATAGGAGATCCTCGAAATACGAAATACCCTATGGAGCTTCGTTTAACCTATACTCAATTACAGGAATAATTTTTGAAGGGAATAGAATAGCCCTTCTGTCATAAGTCAATTTTCAGTCAATTTTTAATAATTTGCTTCTCTACTAGAGTAAAGCATGAAAGAAAACAGATATGTGTGGAATAGTCGGTTATATCGGCCCCAAAAAAGCATTTCCAATTTTGATTAACGGTCTTAAGCGCCTGGAATATCGAGGATATGACAGCGCAGGGGTTGCCTTGAACAATTGGGGTTTGAAAACTTATAAATGTAAAGGAAAGGTTCAGGATTTACTGGATCATATAGGTGACGAAGACGTAAGTGGAACAATAGGGATTGGTCACACCCGGTGGGCAACCCACGGTGAACCTAATGATGTCAACGCACACCCACATCTTTCAGGGAATAAACGATTAGCAATAATTCACAATGGAATAATTGAGAATTATGCTCATATAAAAGAAGTTCTAATCAAAGAAGGGCATACTTTTGAGAGCGAAACAGACACAGAAGTGCTTATTCACTTGATAGAGGCTATTCAGACAAAGGAAAATTTACCCTTGGAAGAAGCCGTTCGTTTAGCACTTACTAAAGTTATTGGAGCGTATGCCATTGTTGTTTTAGATAAAGAAGACCCCAATAAAATTGTGGCAGCTCGTAAAGGTAGTCCGTTAGTGGTTGGAATTGGAGAAGGAGAATTTTTTATTGCTTCAGATGGCAGTCCTATTGTAGAATATACAAAGGAGGTGGTATATCTTAAAGAAAGAGAAATTGTTACCGTTACAAGAGATGGACAAATTACTATAAAAACTATCGAAAATGAGGTGCAAACGCCCTTTATTCAAAAACTGGATATTGAGATTGAAGCTTTGGAGAAAGGAGGGTATGATCATTATATGCTCAAGGAAATATATGAGCAACCTACAAGAGTAGCGGATTGCATGAGAGGCCGTTTAAATTCTAAAAAAGGAAATCTTATTCGTCTGGGAGGAGTTGAAGAACATGCAAATAGAATGGTCAATGCGGATAGAATAATTATTGTAGCTTGCGGTACATCGTGGCATTCCGGTTTAATCGCTGAATATTTAATTGAAGAATTGGCTCGTATCCCTGTGGAAGTAGAATATGCCTCCGAATTTAGATATCGGAATCCTGTTATTGGAGAAAAAGATGTTGTCATAGCTATCTCTCAATCCGGAGAAACAGCAGATACGCTTGCTGCGTTAGAAATGGCTAAAGAAAAAGGAGCCTTAATATATGGAATTGTAAATGTTGTCGGTTCCTCAATAGCCCGATTAACTGACGCAGGTTCTTATATTCATGCCGGCCCTGAAATAGGAGTCGCCTCTACAAAAGCATTTACGGGGCAAGTGACTTTATTGACGCTAATGGCACTGAGCTTGGCAAATAAACGTGGAACTATTAAGACTTCTTACTACCAACAATTGGCACGGGAGTTAGAAAATGTCCCAGGTAAAATTCAGGAAGTTTTAGACAGCTGTAATAATCAGATTAAGTATATAGCAGAAGAGATGAAAGATTCATCTAATGCACTCTATCTCGGTAGAGGATATAATTTTCCAGTCGCATTGGAAGGAGCATTGAAGCTTAAAGAAATTTCATACATTCACGCAGAAGGGTATCCTGCAGCAGAAATGAAACATGGCCCAATTGCTTTGATAGATGAAAATATGCCAGTTGTAATTATTGCTACCAATAAAAGTTCTTATGAAAAAATTGTCAGCAATATTCAGGAAGTAAAAGCCAGAAAAGGAAAAGTCATTGCAATAGTTACCAAAGGAGAAAAGGTGATATCTCAATTAGCAGATTATACTATAGAGATTCCGGATACGGCCGAACCATTCACCCCTTTAATTTCCGTGATTCCCTTACAACTCTTGTCTTATCACATTGCTGTAATGAGAGGATGTGATGTTGATCAGCCCCGAAATCTGGCGAAATCTGTAACAGTAGAATAATTGTAAGTATTTTAAAAATATATAATGGAATATAATTCAGAAAAACCCAAATTGATTATCCCCGAATATGGACGGAATGTTCAATTATTGGTGGAACATGCCAAAACAATAGAAAATAAAGAAATGAGGATGGCGTTTGTAGAAAAAGTCATTGATCTCATTCAGCAAATGCACCCTCAGGCAAGAAATGTGGAAGATTACAGAGCAAAATTGTGGCATCACGTTTTTCAAATTGCTAATTATGAACTGAAAATTGAGCCTCCTGTAGAGGTGCCGGATATAGAGTTTGTAAAAAAACGCCCGGAAAAAATTGACTACCCGGAAAAGGATATAACCATGAGGCATTATGGCAGAAATGTAGAACACATGATTGCTAAAGCCATCGAAATGGATGATCCTGAAAAGAAACAAGCATTCACACGGGTTATTGGAGCTTATATGAAAATGGCTTTTCGTACCTGGAACCGGGATGCGAACGTAAGCGATGATACAATAAAGGCCGATCTTGAGGTGTTATCCAATGGAAAATTACATCTGGATGAATCAGACCTGGATACAATTTCCACAATGAATCGCAAAAAAAGATCCTCTTCGCATTCAGAAAGATCAGGAAGTAATTATCGTCGTTCCTCCTCAGGAGGAGGCCATCACAAATCAAGAGGCGGTAGTCGAAAACATAGCAATAACAACGGCCGTAAATCCAGAAATGGGGGAGGAACAAAAAGAAGATACAGGTAATTAACAGAAATAAATCCTGTTCTACCTAAACAGTCTATCCTGTTTAAAAATAACGTTCTTTTACAAATCCAGTGAAAGCGAAATATGCAGAAAAGAGGAGAAGCGATAGCGACTAAAATTTTTAAGTTACTGACGCTTAAGTTAGTATAAAGGTGCGGCTTCCATTTTCACAGGATTTGTCAAAGAACCCAAAATAATAAAAAGACGGCTTCGTATTACGCGCCGTCTTTTTTTATAAAATCAAACCAAAACTATGGAAAATGCTTTTGAAGTAATTGGAGGGAAAAAGTTAAAAGGAGATTTAACCCCCCAAGGAGCAAAAAATGAAGCTCTGCAGGTAATTTGTGCTGTAATGCTTACCTCTGAACAAGTTACTCTAACCAATGTTCCTGAAATCAGAGATGTAAAACGATTATTGAGACTGTTGGAAGGATTAGGAGTAAAAATTGAAAAACAGGGATTAGGTACCTTTCGGTTTCAGGCAGATGATATTGATTTGGATTATCTGGAGTCTAAAGAATACCGTAAAAATGCTCAAAGCATACGTGGTTCTGTTATGCTCATTGGGCCCCTTTTAGCCCGATATAAACGAGCATTTTTACCTAGACCGGGGGGAGATAAAATTGGTCGTCGCAGATTGGATACTCACTTTAACGGGTTTGAAAAACTCAATGCTAATTTTACTTATGATGAAGAAAAAAGAGCCTTTTTTATCAACGGCGAAAACCTGAAAGGGAATTACATTTTAATGGATGAAATTTCCGTAACCGGAACAGCAAATATTGTTATGGCAGCAGTATTGGCAGAAGGTAAAACTACTATTTATAATGCAGCCTGCGAACCCTACCTCCAGCAGTTATGTAAAATGTTGAATAGCATGGGCGCAAAAATCTCAGGAGTAGGCTCCAATATGATTCAAGTAGAAGGAGTCGAAAAATTATCAGGAACAACCCATGAGATTTTGCCGGACATGATTGAAATAGGCAGTTTTATAGGATTGGCCGCCATGACTCAGTCAGAGATTACTATCAAATCTGCTAAAGTAAATGAATTAGGAAATATTTTATCTGTTTTTAGAAAATTTGGGGTAGAACTCGAAGTGAGAGGAGATGATATTTTTATTCCCGAACAAGAAACCTATGAAATTCAAACCTTTATTGATGGTTCTATCATGACCGTTTATGATGCGCCCTGGCCAGGTTTTACACCTGACTTGATGAGTATTTTACTCGTTATGGCTACTCAGGCAAAAGGAAGTGTACTTATTCACCAAAAAATGTTTGAAAGTCGCTTATTTTTTGTTGATAAACTAATTGATATGGGGGCACAAATCATTTTGTGTGATCCACACCGGGCTACAGTCATTGGTTTAGGTAGAAAATTTCAGCTCCGCGGAATAGAAATGACTTCACCCGATATACGAGCAGGAGTATCTTTGCTTATAGCAGCACTCTCTGCTAAAGGAAAAAGTATTATTCACAACATTCATCAAATTGATAGAGGCTACCAAAATATTGATACCCGTCTGAATGCCATTGGAGCAGAAATAATACGACTATAAAAATTAGTTGCTTAACATGACTGGCATCACCAACATTAGAATTTCTTCCCCCTCTACTTCTTCGTTTGGAACTAAAATCCCGGCACGGGTAGGTGTAGACAGACGCAGGTTTACCTCATCTGCCTCCAAAGAATTGAGCATTTCTATCAGGAATTTTGCATTAAAACCAATCGTGAGAGTATCACCCGTGTAAGTACAGGTCATTTGCTCTTTTGCCTCATTGGAAAAATCTAAATCCTGCGCAGAAACCGTAAGGCTTCCGTCGGTAATATTTAAAATAACCTGATTTGTAGTCTTGTTGGCATAAATCGCAATACGCTTCAGCGAACTCATAAAGTCTCCCCGATTAAGGGTAAGTAAGTTCGGGTTATCAGTAGGGATAACGGCATTGTAATCCGGATACCGAGCATCGATCAGGCGACAAACCAAATGGATGTTCTCAAAAGAAAAGAAAGCATTAGCTTTATTAAATGAGAGGGTTACTTCGCCACTACCCGGTAAAGCATTTTTCAATAAATTCAAAGCTTTTTTAGGAACAATAAAGGAAGTAGAAACTTCACTTTCTATATTTGAAAAAGTATATTTCACTAATTTGTGCGCATCCGTCGCTACCAGAATTATTTTATTAAAATCCAATTGGAAATAAACACCAGTCATTGCAGGGCGAAGGTCATCATTACTCGTGGCAAAAAGTGTTTTATTAATGCCCTGTGTTAATATCTGGGCGTCCAGCTTTACGGTATCTACAGTTTCAGCTTCCGGGATTTTGGGGAAATCGCTACCATTTTCGCCAGCTAATTTGTACTTACCGTAGGCAGAGGTAATTTCAATCCCAAAAGTTTCATCATCAATATTAAAAGTGATGGGCTGTTCGGGAAGGGCCTTGAGCGTATCCAGTAATATTTTAGCTGGAATAGCCACTTTACCATCTTTATCCGACAGGGCTTCGAGCTGGGTTGTAATCGTAGTTTCCAGATCGGTAGCTGCTATAGTTAACTTACCGCCTTCAAGGGTAAATAAAAAATCTTCGAGGATAGGCAAAACAGGGTTGGAAGCAATAGCACCTTGTACGTTTTGCAATTCTTTGAGCAGATCGGAGGAGGAAACACTAAATTTCATAGGGCTCGTTCTGATTGATGATGAAAAAAAATTATTGCCCGAAAAAATCGGACAACAAAAATACATTAATACATTGTAAAATAGAACGATTACTTATCCACAATATGTTAGTAACTGTTGCTGTAATGTTGAAAAAGGGGCTTCGGAAACCCGAAACCCCTCTACTTTTAGAGTCAGAGTGTGACTCTTTTTTTAGGTGATGGTGCTCTGCGAGCACAATAGCAGTTCTTAGTCCTGGAAAAATGCTTATTAAAATTTTTGTTTTGTTTGATAACCAAAGTTCCGGATATTTTTTATTTGGCACCTGAAAACTTCCGGAAAAGTGGAGACAGCATCCTGTTTTCCAAGAGATAAAAACTACTCAACCAACTGGCAAATGGCCATGTCTCTGTTGGTTGTTTTAGGAAAGTCAGATAAAAATATTTACCAATACTCTGTTCGAGCCAGTTGATAAAAACCCGATTTTTCCTAAAATTTATAAAAACCAATGATTCTGTCTGATTTTCAAAAGGATAATGAATCTTTGGTATTTTTTGTTTTTTAAAGAACTATAAGTTGTAAATCGATGCGCTAATATAAGAAAATTTGGTTTTATTAAAAGCAGAAATGATTTTTTTTTGATTTTTTTAATGGAATCCTACTCCAAAACGGTAGAGGGATAGGCAATTATTGTATTGACGAAGGGAAAAATTGATAAACTTTGATTTGATAGTTGTGTTTATGATTTCCTGGTATAAATTTTAAAAACGAACCCAAAACCTACTCGGGTTGCTTTTCCAATATTCCTTCCGGAAATAGTTGTGGAGGCATTGATAAAAAAACCAAACTTATGGCCCAGCGGTTTGTACCAGGTGCCTCCAATTTTAAAATAAGAAACCCCAATTTCATTTAGTGGGATAGGATCTTCCGAAGTGTTGAAATCTTTTCCGCCTCTTGCAATTTGAGCATCCAGCCAAATGTCAGTATAAGATTTTGCAGTCGCTGCTCCAATTTTGAGGGAAATGGGGAAAACATCCGGAATACTATCATGGCCCAATCGAATGCTATAACCAGTTTGAAAAGAAGCAAAATAGCCATTTGGATCATTGATTTGAAGGATAAACCGAGGCTCAATGGAGGTCAATTGTGCTCCAATAGCATTGATAGAATCAATCGCATAATCAGCAATTGGAGTGTGACCACCAATAGCCCCCATGATATCCAGTGTAGACTTTTGAACTTTTAGCCGGGCAAATCTGCCCTTTAAATAAAGCAGGCCATCTTGGAGTCCGCGATTATTTTGATCAGCCCGGACATAAGGAATAGCCGCAGCTACATCTAAAAAATCAGTCAGTCCGGAGGCAACGTAAAGAGAATAACTTTGAATCCGGCTTTTTGCTGGAAGACGAACCTCGCTCCCGGAGTAATATTCATCAAAAAATTCATAGCCGAATGAAGGGACAACGTCAATTACCCCTTTACCTTTCATAAAACCATCAATAGCTCCCTGGCTAAAGGAAAATTGTACAAATAATAAGGCCGGTAGTAATAGAAAATATTTCATGGAGTATTTATATGTATCTCAAAGTTAGAGTAAATGGAATTGTTGTGGTGTCTTAAAATGAACAGAATCCAATAAACATTATCACGAGAAATTGATTATGTCCAAACTGTAATTTTTAAAATATCCTGCGTTATTTCCCTCAACTGTAGCATTCCGCCCATCCGCTTTGCGGTTCATTCGCTTGAAAGTCCTTATTGAACTTAAATAATTAACCGCCGAGAAAAGAATGTGCTTATTGTCTGGCATTGTCGCTCGAGTTTTCGTCAGGCGAGACGCCTGACGAGGCGGGACACGCCTTGTCAGGTGTCTCGCCTGACAAGAAACACCGGGCTAAGATGACAGCATAAACACTATAAAATTTTCGTCGGTTATTTTTTGAAAACCAATAAGGACTTTCATCCTACGGATTCGCTCATTCATGCTTTTCGGAAAATGCCTTGCCTATTTTTAAAATTACAATTTGTCCTTCATAAAAAACTTCTCGTGATAATGTTTAATATGTTTTATCAATTTGGGGAAAAAGATCATCAAAATAATTACAAATTTTAGCAGTTTTATTTATAAATTGATAAAACTTTAGTATTTTTAAAATTATTTCAAAAAAGATACTAACATAAAGTTTTGGGTTTATTCACATGAAAATGAAGCATCTTTAAAGAGGAACTTCTATTGTTATAAATTTGTTTTTATTAAAGTTGATAAAAATCAATATTAAAAACACTTGTTTTAAAGGGGTTTCATATTATAAAGTAAAAAAACCAGAATACCATTTTAAAAACTTGAATAGATAATTTAGAGGTCGAAAATTTTAATATGTAAACCAGAAAATTTTTATCCACATTGATTCACAGAAAATCCACAGTTTGGAGCTTTCTGTAGCCAATAATCAGGTTATAATATTCAGGAAATTACCATTAGTTTTGTCACCCCTCAATAAATCAACCCGCTGTTTTACCTGTTTAATTATTTTAAAAAGTAATCTTAATGCCAGATAAGGATCCCATAAAAAAAGCCGCCGAACGACGTCAATTGAGCCGAAAACATTCGGGGGATCTTTCCAATTTTGTTTTTGGAAAAGTACAGCCACAGGCTGTGCCTTTAGAGGAAGCAGTGCTTGGGGCACTAATGCTGGATAAGGATGCTTTGCCAACTATCATTGATATCCTTTTGCCAGAGAGCTTCTATTCAGATGCGCATCAACTTATTTACAAGGGGATACTTCGCTTATTTGAAAAATCCCAACCAGTGGATCTGCTAACAGTCAGCGAAGAGCTAAAGAAAAGTGGAGATCTGGAAAAAGTGGGCGGCCCCTATTATTTGGTAGAATTGACAAATCGCGTCGCTTCCTCTGCCAATATTGAATATCATGCCAGAATTATATCGCAAAAACATATACAAAGAGAGCTGATTAATGTTTCCACTGGGATCATTAAGGAAGCGTATGAAGATACTACGGATGTTTTTGAGCTATTGGATAAAGCAGAAAATGGCTTGTTTTCTATTACAGAAAAGAACCTAAACCGCAGTTTTGAACCTATGGGTTCGTTGATGAGTAAGGCCGTCAAGCAACTGGAAAGTCTGGCAGAAAGAGAAGAGGGTTTAACCGGAGTACCTTCCGGATTTGATGAACTGGACCGCATGACTTCCGGGTGGCAAGGTTCGGATTTGGTAATTTTAGCGGCCCGTCCCGGTATGGGTAAAACCAGTTTTACGCTGGCCCTAGCCAGAAATGCAGCGCTGGGTTTTGGTAAAGGGGTTGCTATTTTCTCTTTGGAAATGTCCAATCTCCAATTGGTGCAGAGACTATTATCTTTGGAAGCTGAGATATCCGGGACTAAACTCAGAAGTGGAAAACTTGAAGAGTACGAATGGCAACAGCTACATACCGCCATCGAAAAGATGAGTGATATGCCTATCTATATTGATGATACACCCGGAATTGGAATTTTTGAACTTCGGGCTAAATGCCGACGCTTGAAAATGCAGCATGATATTCAAATGATTATTATTGATTATTTGCAATTAATGACAGGTAAGACTGATGGGAAAAGCGGTAACAGGGAGCAGGAAATTAGTTCTATTAGCCGTGCCCTTAAAGGATTGGCAAAAGAGTTAAATGTTCCGGTGATTGCTCTGTCTCAATTGAGTCGTGCAGTAGAAACCCGTGGCGGAAGTAAGCGACCATTGTTGTCTGACCTTCGGGAGTCTGGTGCTATTGAGCAGGATGCAGATATCGTTTCTTTTATCTATCGACCAGAATATTATAATATCATGGAAGATGAAGAAGGAAATTCACTTAAAGGAGTATCTGAACTTATTTTAGCTAAGCACAGAAATGGAGCTTTAGGCACGGTCAAAATGAAATTTACCAGTGAATTTGCCAAATTTACAAATCTGGACGATCCCAACTTCAACGATTTTGAAGATGACCAACCCAAAGCCGGAGGAATGATAACCATGCAATCCAGAATGAATAAAGATAACGACGACATTCCATTTTAATTCAAAGTTATGCCAGCCCGATTCATTACAGAATCAAATATCAGGGAGATTATTGAATCTATGGAGCAGCTTTCCGAGGCGGAGAGCGGCCAACTTATGGTAGACCTTTTTAGTGCCCAACCCACCCTGGTTGATTTTATAACAGAACATCAATTCCCGTTGCTTCAAACCGATGAGAAGCAATATTTGTATTATATTATTTTAATTATTTGGCAATCCTTCAAAAAACAACACAAGGAACTTCCGGTATTAAATTCTAAAATAATAGGGGAAGCCGAAGAAAAAAACTGGGAAGTCTTTCAAAAGACCACCGGAAAGTTCAGAGAGAGACTGGATATTTTTTTTCAGGATTATCCTCAGGAAGAGTTGTTAGCTTTGGCAGAAGATTCCTTTTCAGAAGTAGATGAAACGATTACAAAGGAAGGCAGAGAAATTTTGTTTATCACTTGTAAATCGGTTATTGATGCCTTCCATTCCGCTATTTCCTAGATACAATTCTATAAAAATCACTACTCCATTTTAAGTGTATGTGTTTTCTTTAAAAAATTAGAGAAAATTCAACTAATTTTACCAAATAGTCATTTGATATTATCCAGAAAAACAAAATTTAATGAAACAACACCAACTATACACCATACTATTGGCATTATTATTAATGCTCTCCGGGAGCCAACTCTCTGCCCAGGAAACGATAAAAGGGATAGTCATTGATGAAACAATGAATGAGGCTCTGATTGCAGCCTATATTACGATAAAGGGAACCACAGATGGAACTCTGACAGATTACGAGGGAAAATTTGAATTAAAAGTAGCTTCATTACCTACTACGCTTGTCGTCTCATACGTCGGTTTTGAGGACAAAGAAGTTGTTGTTAGCTCCGTAGCCGAAAGAGTTCGGATAAGTATGGGAAGTACATCAGTAGTGGCTGCTGTGGTCGAAGTAAAAGGGCAGCGCATATCCGAAAAACTAAAGGAAACACCTCTTTCTGTAGAATCTCTGGATTTGATTGCCATAAAAGAAACGCCAGCTGCCAATTTTTATGACGGCTTGGGTAATCTTAAAGGAGTGGATTTGACGGCAGCAAGTTTGGGTTTTAAAGTAATTAATACAAGAGGATTCAATAGTACCAGTCCGGTACGTTCTTTACAAATCATTGATGGAGTGGATAACCAATCCCCTGGGTTGAATTTTTCTCTTGGAAACTTTCTTGGAGCATCCGAGCTGGATGTAAATCGGGTGAATATTATTCAAGGAGCAAGCTCCGCTTTTTACGGGCCAAATGCCTTCAACGGAGTAATCAATATGGAAACAAAAGATCCATTCCTGCATAAAGGTCTTTCTGCTATGGTAAAAGGAGGAGAGCGCAATATGCTGGAAACTGCCGTTCGTTGGGGTAATTCTGTAAAAAATAAAAATGATCAAGAGTTTTTTGCTTACAAGGTAAACTTGTTTTACCTGCGAGCGAATGATTGGGAGGCAGATAATTATGATCCAGTAGATGGCTCCAGAGTAAACGCCAATAATCCAGGTGGATATGATGCTGTTAATATCTATGGCGATCAATATTATTCCCTTAATGATGCGTCAACCGCTGCGCCCTGGGTCGATCCGGGATTGGGCATTTGGTATCGGGAAGGATATAAAGAAGTAGATTTAGTAGATTATAATACAGAGAACTACAAGGCCAGTATGGCTTTTCATTTTAGAACACAACCTGACTCCACCTTTAATTCCCCAGAGGTAATTTTGGCCTCTAATTTTGGTAGTGGAACCACAGTATATCAGGGAGATAACCGTTTTAGTTTAAGAGATATTTTATTTTTTCAGCATAGAATTGAATATAGAAAAAGAGACAAATATTTCCTTCGGGCTTATATGACGCACGAGGATGCAGGTAATTCTTTTGACCCTTATTTCACGGCTCTTAAGCTGCAGGAGGCAGCCAAAGATGATGAGTTGTGGGCGTTG
>JAHDCK010000269.1 GCA_020629915.1 Saprospiraceae bacterium | reverse complement strand
CACCAGCAACGCGCCCGATTTATTTTCGGCGGTTAATTTCTAAAAACCAATTAACCGCCCACCTAAAATGGCAGAAAAATTTTACATCAAAAAAAGAGGCGGATAAATCCGCCTGTAACTTTCATCATGCGCATCTTCCTAATCGGCTTCATGGGTTGTGGTAAATCACACGAGGGGAAACGACTCGCCCAAAAACTCCAATGGCCTTTCCTCGATCTTGATGCCGAAATAGAACGCAACGAAAAAAAATCCATATCAAAAATATTTGAAGAAAACGGCGAAACTCATTTTAGAAATTTAGAATCCAAATATTTAAAAAAAACAGTTGGTTATAAAAAAGCCATCATCGCTACCGGAGGAGGAACGCCCTGTTTTAATAATAATATAAAATGGATGAAGGATAACGGAGTCGTCATCTATTTAAAAACACCGATAGAAATTCTAGCTGCTCGCCTGGAAAAAGAAAAAGAGCTTAGACCACTCATTGCCAATTTTAATAAAAAAAAATTAAATATTTTTATAAAAAAATTACTGGAAGGCAGAAAGTCGTATTACGAACAGGCCAATATGATTTTTTATAATCATTCTGATAGTGATTTGGTAGAAGAACTATCTGGTAGAATTGTCTAAACCTATTGTGGCTGGATTAAAGGATTTTCTTGATTTTCTTTTTGTGAATCGAAGATTCACAAAAAATGCAAATGCAGCGAATCAGGTAATCCAAAAAATCAGGAAAATCATGGTTCTAAATTCTGCCTCAAAACCGCCCTGGCTCCGCCTCCGTCATCATATTATATATACAATCAAAAATATCCTCTGCATTGGGCTTGGAGAAATAATCCCCGTCCGAGCCGTAAGGCGGACGATGCGCCTTGGCTGTCAAAGTCTTCGGAGCAGAATCCAAATAGCGATAACCGCCTTGTTCTTCAAGCACCTTTTGCATCATATATGCTGAGGCGCCACCGGGCACATCTTCATCCAGGAAAATAATGCGATTCGTTTTTTGCAGGGAACCAACGATGCGGTGTTCTAAATCAAAAGGCAGGAGCGTTTGCACGTCGATGAGTTCCACAGAAATCCCAAACGCCTCAGCCTGGGCGATGCCTTCTTCAGCGATGCGCAGGGTTGAACCGTAGGAAACAATCGTTACATCCGTTCCTTCTTTAAGCACTTCAGGTACGCCTAGTGGCACCGTAAATTCCGTCAGATTCTCCGGGAGATTTTCCTTGAGACGATACCCGTTAAGGCACTCAACAATGAGGGCGGAGTCGTTGGATTGAAGCATGGTGTTGTACATTCCGGCAGCCTGAACCATATTGCGGGGTACTAGAACAAACATCCCGCGAAGGGCGTGAATAATCATCCCCATCGGCGAACCGCTATGCCAAATTCCTTCCAGGCGATGGCCGCGGGTACGGATAATCGCCGGGGCAATTTGCGTTCCGTAACTTCTGTATTGCACGGTCGCCAAATCATCCGAAAGGGCAGAAGCCGCATAAATCAGATAATCTAAATACTGGATTTCAGCAATGGGGCGAAGGCCGCGCATGGCCATGCCGATAGCTTGTCCGATGATCGTCCATTCCCGGATGCCCGTATCAAAAACCCGCTCGATGCCGTGCTTGTCCTGCATTCCGGCAAAGCCCTGATTCACGTCCCCGATTTGGCCGACATCTTCCCCGAAGGCGAAGACTTCCGGGCGGGTATTCAGTTGATGATCAAACAGGCGATTGAGGATTTGGAAACCGTTGAGTTGTTCGGGTTGCTCTGGAAAAGTGGCTGGGATGACCGGAACTTTCAACGCAGATTTTTCCGATTCGTTATAAAGATGAGTATTGTATCGGTCGTGATTTATTTCGTATTGGTTTTTTAGCCATGTTTTCAAGGCGTCCATTGGTTCCCCTGAGACACCATTGAGTTTTTGAAGCGTTCTGCGAACACTTCTGACCAGCGTGTGGTAAACCGGATTTAGTTCTGATTTTAAATTTTGAGTGGCTTCTTGAACTATTGGTTGTGCAGTAGAATGAGATTCTAAATTTTTATATAAACTTAAAACCTCTTTGATGTCTGCTTTTATCGGCGCGTTAAATGCTTTCCAGGCACTTGTCTTAGCAGCTTTAACTTCCGCTGATGCATCCTGCCGAATCTGATCGAGTTCGCTCTCAGTCGCCAATCCTTTTTCGATGATCCACTTTTTCATTTTTTCTATACAATCCCAATCTGTTTCCCATTGCAATCGCTCCTTGGATTTATATCTTTCATGTGAACCAGAGGTAGAATGTCCTTGAGGTTGAGTGCATTCCTGAATATGGAAGATAGCAGGTATATGCGTTTCTCTTATTTTAGAAATTCCTTTTTCATACATATCAATGAGAGCGGGATAGTCCCAGGCTTTGCAGGTATAAATATCCATTCCCTGACCTTTTTCATTAATCCTAAAACCCTCTAGAATTTCTGATATATTTCCTTTTGTAGTTTGAAATTCCCTTGGAACAGAAATGCCATAACCATCATCCCAGATACTTATAGCCAAAGGAACTCGCTGAACGGCAGCTGCATTTACTGTTTCCCAGAAAACACCTTCGGAAGTACTGGCATCTCCAATCGTGCAAAAAGTAACTTCATTTCCTTTGTCAGAAAAAATGTTCTTTTTATATATTTTTGGATTTTCTCTGTATTTTTTGGAAGCTAATGCCAATCCCAGTGCGCGAGCCATTTGCCCGCCGGTAGGTGAAATATCGGCACTAATATTATAATTTTTTTTGTGTTCTAACCAGTCGTTATTTTTATATACAAGAGGGGCGAGGAAATGTCCGGTCATTTGGCGACCGGCGGAATTGGGTTCCCGTTCTGCATCCGGGTCGGCGTAGAGTTGGGCGAAAAAGTTTTCGGGAGTCATGAGCTGCTTGGCAAAAAGAAAAGTTTGGTCTCTGTAATAACCACTTCTAAAGTCGCCGGGTTTGAAAGCTCTGGCCATGGCTACTTGCGGCAATTCCTTACCCGCACCAAAGATTCCGAATTTGGCCTTTCCGGTTAAAACTTCCCGTCGGCCCATCAGACTAACTTCCCTGCTGATGCAAGCCGTTTTGTAATCTTCTAATATTGTATCAATAAAACTTTTATTTTTTTTATTTGAATTTGGTTTCATAATTATCATATCAAATGGCTAGGTTTTTTTGTTCTACGAAAGAAAAACTCACGTCAGGGGAGAGCGCGATTAATTTGTCTTTGGCTTGGATAACTGAGTCGATTTCCTGGGCTTCGATGATGTAGGATAGGTCGAGGCGTCCCTTGAAAGCATCCATGCGTTTGAGTTCTACGGTTTTAAAATTATCCGCCAGCACTTTATTGATGGAATCGACATCCAGTTCTGAGGTGGAAATATTCAGGAACATATTTTCCGGGGCACGCAGGGGAACGCGCCGATTGATCATGGCCTGGATGACGAGCAAACTCAAAATCAGCAAGAAAGCCAGCAAGGTGATGATCACCTGATTGGCACCCATTCCCAAACCAATTCCAATGACGAGAAAGAGGTAAACCAATTCTTCAGGCTCCTTGATTGCCGCCCGAAATCGAACGATAGACAAAGCTCCCACCAATCCAAGGGAAAGGGCAATGGAGGATTTTACGATATAAATTATGAGCATAGTCGCTAATGCGAGGAGCATGAAATTGCTGGAAAACTGGCTGCGATTGGAGACCGATCGCCCATAGCGAACGTAGAAAAGTTGCAACAGGTAGGCTAGTCCGGCTGCAATCAGGGCATTAAACAAAAACTGCTGGTGACTTAGAAAATCACTGGAAAAGTCACTCAAAAGGTCTTCAAACCGCATAAATGTTATATTAGAAAATGCGTGCAAAGATACGGAAAATTCAATACTTCAATGGTACAAAACGAGAATAATACAATGATGGATTATTTTAATATAAAAGTGCAGAAATTTCTGGTTTTAAAGAGGGCTGTTTTTATTTTATAAAATGCCCTTTTTCATCAGAAAAAAGAGAGGAATGAAAGGTACTTTTGTTTGGATAAATTTTATCTGATTTGATTTTTTTGAAATAAAATTTTGAATGATAATATTTTAAATATAAAATGGCTCCTCTTATTTCATCCATTTTTTATTTAAAACAGTTGTTTTTATAAATGCCCGAAAAACAAGTTTTTTAAAACCTGAGAAAATAACTATTTTTGTTCACTTTTTGTAAAACAAAACAATTGACTTATGGCTTTTGACATCAATATGATCCGCAAATACTACGAAGAATTACCGGATCGCATTGCCGAAATCAGAAAGGTGGTGAATCGTCCGCTTACCCTTGCGGAAAAAATTCTTTACACGCACCTTCACCCCGAATCTCCGCTGAAATATTATGACCGCGGAAAAGATTATGTTTACTATGCACCGGACAGAGTTGCGATGCAGGATGCTACGGCTCAGATGGCTCTTTTGCAGTTTATGATGGCTGGAAAGAAAAAAGTAGCTGTGCCTTCAACTGTTCACTGTGACCACCTCATCCAGGCCAAAATAGGAGCGGATAAGGATTTGGAAACGGCAAACGATGTCAACAAAGAAGTATATGATTTTTTACAGTCTGTATCGGATAAATACGGCGTTGGTTTCTGGAAACCGGGAGCTGGAATTATCCATCAGGTCGTTTTAGAAAATTATGCCTTTCCCGGTGGAATGATGATTGGGACGGATTCTCACACGGTAAACGCCGGAGGATTAGGCATGGTGGCCATCGGAGTTGGTGGAGCGGATGCCGTAGATGTCATGGCCGGAATGCCCTGGGAGTTGAAAAATCCAAAATTGATTGGTGTTCATCTGACAGGTAAATTGAATGGGTGGACTTCTTCTAAAGATGTTATCCTTAAAGTTGCGGGTATCGTTTCTGCGAAAGGCGGAACGGGAGCTATCGTTGAGTACTTCGGCGAAGGAGCAAAAAGCATGTCTTGCACCGGAAAAGGAACCATCTGTAATATGGGGGCGGAAATTGGCGCGACCACTTCCACCTTTGGTTACGACGAATCCATGAGCCGTTACCTCCGTGCTACCGGGAGAGCTGATGTTGCTGAATTAGCAGATGGCGTTGCTGAGCATTTGACGGGAGATGAAGTTTGCTATTCTGACCCGGAAAAATATTTTGATCAGGTGATTCATATAGATTTGTCTACTTTAGAACCGCATGTCAATGGACCTTATACGCCAGACTTGGCTTGGCCGATTTCTAAATTTGCAGAAGCTGTAAAAGAAAATAACTATCCTGCCAAGTTGGAAGTTGGATTGATTGGTTCTTGTACGAATTCTTCCTACGAGGATTTGGATAGAGCGGCTTCTTTGGCCAGACAAGCCGTAGCTAAAAATTTGAAAGTAAAATCGGAGTTTACCGTTACTCCGGGATCAGAGCAGGTGCGTTTTACAGTTGAGCGCGATGGCCAGTTAGATGCTTTCGAGAAAATTGGGGCCGTTGTTTTGGCGAATGCCTGCGGGCCTTGTATCGGTCAATGGGCGAGACATAATGACAATCCGGATCAGGAAAATTCTATCATTACTTCTTTCAATAGAAATTTTGCTAAACGAAATGACGGGAATCCAAAAACGCATTCCTTTGTCGCTTCGCCTGAAATCGTAACGGCATTGGCTATCGCGGGAGACCTGACTTTTAATCCGTTGACAGATTCTTTGACTAATGAAAACGGCGATCAGGTTAAGCTCGATCCACCTTACGGAGATGAATTGCCCGCTAAGGGATTTGATGTAGAAGATTTGGGATATGAAGCACCGGCAGAAGACGGAAGTGGGGTAGAAGTGAAAGTGGACCCAACTTCGGATCGTTTGCAGTTGCTTACGCCTTTTGTTCCATTGACGCAAGACGGATTAAAAGGACAACGTATATTAATAAAAGCTAAGGGTAAGTGTACAACGGATCATATTTCTATGGCCGGACCGTGGTTGAAATATCGCGGACACCTGGAAAATATTTCTAATAATTGTTATACAGGTGCAGTTAATTTTTATAATGAAAAAACAAATACGGTTTGGAATGCAGTGAATGATGAATTCCTCGCTGTTCCGGATTCTGCTCGTTTGTATCAGGCGAATAATATTGGAACCGTTGTTTTTGGAGAAGAAAACTTAGGAGAAGGTTCTTCCAGAGAACACGCTGCAATGGAGCCTCGTTTCCTGGGTGTAACGGCAGTGATTGTAAAATCATTTGCCCGTATCCACGAAACAAACTTGAAGAAGCAAGGAATGCTGGCTTTGACTTTTGTGGACAAAGGAGATTACGATAAAGTGCGTCAGGATGATACAGTTGATATCCTTGGATTAGAAGATTTCGCACCGGGCAAAAATCTGACGGTTGTATTGAATCACAAGGATGGAACTTCGGATTCCTTCGAGGTAGCACACACTTACAGTACCCCTCAGATAGAATGGGTGAAAGCAGGTTCTGCTTTGAATAAAATCAGAAGTGAGTCTGGTTTGTCCTAAAATATTAGATAGAAAACACACCATGAGAAAAAGCTGCTTGTTCGTTCAAGTGGCTTTTTTTATATTTGAATAAAATACTGTGGTAAAAAACTGCCCCAATATGAAAAATCTCTGAGTACCTCTGTGTCTCTGCAGTGAAAAAACCACGCCCTGAGGAAAACGCTAAAGAAAAACAATAACGATCAAAAATTTAAAGATAAGTTTTATTTTAATATTAATTTTCGCTCTGATAACAGCGGGCTATTTTTATACCACCCAACAAAAATATCTCTTGC
>JAHDCK010000268.1 GCA_020629915.1 Saprospiraceae bacterium | reverse complement strand
CCGAAATCTACTAGATACAATCCCTCACCAGTTACCGGAACGGAATCGCTTGGATATAAAAGAGGAAGAGTAGCCTGATCTGATATAACGGTTGGCATCAAGCCAATCGTTATATCAGTTATAGGACTTCTTTAATTCCGTCGAATTCGACGGAATTAAAGACTATACTGCCCCTTTCTTCACGGCCTCCACAACATCCGGATTCAACAAAGTAGAAGTATCTCCCAGATTCTTCGTATCTCCCGAAGCGATTTTTCTTAAAATCCGCCGCATGATTTTACCGGACCGCGTCTTCGGCAAGCCCGGAACAATCTGAATCTTATCCGGCTTGGCAATTGGCCCGATCTCCCGGCGCACCACATCCGCAATCTCCCGGCGGAATGCTTTTTCATCGCCTACGGGCGCATTCGTTATAATATAGGCATAAATCCCCTGCCCCTTGATGTCATGCGGATACCCCACGACGGCAGATTCTACGACATTACTATGTTCATTGATCGCATTTTCTACCTCAGCCGTTCCCATCCGATGACCAGACACATTGATCACATCATCTACCCGACCAATAATTCTATACAATCCCTTTTTATCTCTCCTCGCCCCATCGCCAGTAAAATATTTATTTTCAAATGCCGAAAAATAGACATTTTTACAACGCTGGTGATCCCCGTAAGTCGTCCGGATCATAGACGGCCACGGAAACTTAACACAGAGCAGTCCTTCTTTATCATTGCCCCGGATCTCCTTGCCGTCTTTGTCCACCAGACAAGGCTGAATCCCCGGCAAAGGCAATCCTGCATGCGTCGGTTTTTGGGGTGAAATATCGCCCAGACCGGAGATCATGATCCCGCCGGTTTCGGTTTGCCACCAGGTATCTACGATAGGGCAATTCCCTTTCCCTACTTTATCGTGGTACCAATGCCAGGCTTCCTCGTTGATCGGTTCACCTACGGTTCCGAGGACTTTTAGTTTTGTCAAATCGTAATGCGACGGCCAGTGATCGCCCTGCGCCATCAATGCGCGGATCGCAGTCGGTGCGGTATAAAATTGATTTACTTTATGTTTCTCGCAAATGTGCCAGAAGCGACCCGCATCCGGGTAAGTCGGCACGCCTTCAGACATGATCGTCGTCGCTCCGGCAAGCAATGGACCATATATTATATAGGAGTGTCCGGTGATCCAGCCAATATCTGCCGTACACCAATACACATCTCCATCCTGATATTGAAATACATTTTTAAAGGAAAAACAGGTGTACACCATATAACCACCACAAGTATGCACCACGCCTTTAGGTTTTCCCGTAGAACCCGAGGTGTAGAGGATAAAAAGCATATCTTCGGAGTTCATCGTAGCAGCAGCGCAGGTCTTGCGGCGGCGATCCACTTCCTCATGCCACCACTTATCGCGCCCTTTTTTCATCTTGATCTTATCCCCGGTGTTTTTGTGTACCATTACGGTTTGGATGGATTTGCACTTCATTTTTAGGGCTTCATCCACGACGGCTTTCACTGGAATATTTTTCGCTCCTCTTGAGTTAAAATCTGAGCAGATGACCATTTTGCATTCGGCATCTTTGATCCGATCTGCTAAAGCCGTTGCAGAAAATCCTGCAAAGACGACGGAGTGAATCGCTCCGATTCGGGCGCAAGCGAGAACACCAATCGCCAGTTCGGGAACCATCGGCATATAAAAACAAACCCGGTCGCCTTTTTTGATGCCGTTGGCTTTGAGTGCGTTGGCGCATTTGCAAACCTCGGCATGGAGTTCTTTATAAGTATATGTTTTATAAGGACGGCTGGGATCGTTGGGCTCCCAGATGAGAGCGACTTGGTCACCTCTATCTTTAAGGTGGCGATCCAGACAGTTTTCGGTGATGTTGAGCTGGCCGCCGGAGAACCAGTTGATGTCCGGTTTGGTAAAATCCCAGTCGAGGACTTTTTTCCATTTTTTCTTCCAGGTGAAGGTTTTGGCTTGTTCTGCCCAGAATTTTTCGGGATCACTAACGCTTTCTTTATAAACTTCTTTGTACTGTTTTAAACTAGTAATTTGAGTGGTTGACATATTTCATTTTGTTGGTTATGGTATAATTTTAAAAAATCCCTTGAAGTTAGGATGTATTTTTTAATTTTAAAAAGAACTTTTTGCAGGGAAAATGCTGTTTGGGTTTTATATTTAAAAAAATAAATTTCAAAATGAAAAAAAGTACCCGAAGGGAAATCGCTAAAAATACCCTTCAATTATTAGATCAGGGATTTTATAAAAATAAGGAAGGCAAGACCATTCATTTTAATAAAATCCAAAAACAAGCAGAGAAAAATACTTTGTTTTATAAAAAAGAAACCCTACTGGATCTGTTCCAAAAACATCAAAACAGCTCCTCTCCTACTCCGTTTCAAACTCAATATGAAGTGACCAATGAAACGACAATGCACGCTATCCATCGGTTAATGGATGAGGGTGAAGATAGAATCTTCTGCCTGAATTTTGCCTCGGCTAAAAATCCCGGTGGTGGTTTTCTGGGCGGAGCGGAGGCGCAAGAGGAAAGCATTGCCAGAGTGACCGGATTGTATAATTGCCAGATTTCTCAGCCGAGATTTTATGAAAGTAATCGCCAGAATCGGTCTTGCCTCTACTTGGATCAGATGCTCTACTCCCCTGCTGTGCCTATTTTTAAAGATGAAAAGGGCGAGGTGCTGGAGGATATTCGCACGGTGAGCATCCTGACGGCTCCGGCAGTAAACGCTGGTGTGGTGCGCCGTCGGGATCCCGATGAAATCGCCCAGATAGAACCCGTTATGCGACAACGGATTAATATGGTATTGGCGGTAGCTGCCGAGCATCAATATGAAACGCTGATTTTAGGTGCCTGGGGTTGTGGGGTTTTTCAGAATGATCCCGAAGCGGTGGCCGGATATTTTAAGGAGGAAATTGAAGCTGGTTTTAAAACGACATTCAGGAGAATTGTCTTTGCTATTTATGATAAGCGAGAAGCCTTTATCCAACCATTCCAAGATAATTTTAAATAAAAAAAAGCGGCAGGAAATTCCTACCGCTTTTGACTTATGGACCTCAAATTTGTTTATTATAATTTAATGAACTTTTGTACTAATGATTCAGATTTAGTGGTAATACGCAGGAAGTAAGCTCCGTTAGGCATATTACTGATATTGATATTATTTGCTGTATAATCTGTGGCAGCGAAATATTGTTGTCCGTTTAATCCAAGTACTTCCACGGCTACTACATCATCGTTTGTTTCCAGGTTAAAGGCTAGTTCATCTGTCATTACCGGATTAGATTGGATAGTCAATGCTCCGCCTTTTCCGTTTTCTACGGAAATCATTTTTGAATACTCAAAAGTTCCATCCAAATCCACCTGACGTAAGCGATAGTAATTTTTTCCACTCAATGGGTTTTCATCTGTGAAGTTATACTCCAAAACCTCTGTACTCTCCCCTGCGGCAATCACTCGTCCGATGGTTTCAAAGCTATCTCCGTCAGTAGAGCGTTCGATTTCAAAATGATCGCTATTCATTTCGCTGGCTGTTGCCCACGAAAGTTCAACTGCATCTTTTTTCATTTCTGCCTCGAAAGACAATAAGGTAACTGGAAGTTTTTGGCAGTCGGAAGTCAAATCTCTGGAAACAACTCCACATAAAACAAAGGGGTCTCTTGTACTGTGAGATAAGTAAGCCACTACACAGTAAGTCCCCGGGTTCAGATTAGAAGCAGAAGCTGATAAGTAAGCGTAAGAATCTGACCCAGTACCTCCGGCACCTCCTGGTAATGTAGTTCCTGTAGCCACCACGGTTTCTCCAGGATAGCCATAAATGGTCCAGGATACTGTATCATAATCATACCAGCCATTATCCGTTCCGCCAAAGCTAATATAACCATCCTCTGTATCACATCCTGTTGCATTTGTACGGTTTGTGCTATAATCAAAATGCGTTTGACCAGTTCCTAACCAACCACTGGAAACACAACCATCTGGATCAGTAACCTCAAATTCATATATCCCCATTGGTGCGTTAAAATAAGTTTCTGCACCAAACATTGCTGTATCAATTACAGTTGTCCCCAACATAACCTGGGTAAAATTTACTCGTTCATTTCCATTATAATCTTCGTAATAAACAATGACCTCTCCCCCACTACCACCATAACCGTCAGCCGGAGCAGAACAGCCTGGAGATTGAATTTGAGCAAATGCTACCTGAGTAAAAAATAATGCGATTAAAGTAAGTTTAAAAGAGTTTAAGAATTTTGTCATGAGTTTTGAAAGTTTAAATAATGTTTAAATGAATTTTAACGACGATTCAAATATGCAGGCTCGCCAATCTTGTTTTTTTTAAAAAAATAATCAATTGTGACATTCAAAAAACACAAATTCTATTAAAACTTTCGTTATTAAGGTATAATTTTAAGTAAACTGTAGCTAAAATTGCACAAAAAAAGGGTGTTACATTAATAATTTCTTAACACTTTCTATTGGAATAAAATAACAGATTAATTAAACCTGCTCTTATTTGTCACGTTTAAATACACAGGTTACCCTGTTTTAGGTCTTTTATAATTAGAATTTACTAACTCAAACAAAAAATACAATGTCAGGAATGTTGAAATACTATATTTGGATTATCCTAATGATTTTTGG
Organism: Saprospiraceae bacterium; assembly: GCA_020629915.1. Lineage (GTDB taxonomy): Bacteria > Bacteroidota > Bacteroidia > Chitinophagales > Saprospiraceae > JAHDCK01. The sequence continues at coordinate 2,121 of JAHDCK010000268.1, read as the reverse complement.
ATATGGCGGCCTCGCTGGTCAGGGAGCCTGGGAATTAGCTAAAAAAACGGATGGGATCACGATTCATACCCGAGCGATATCCGGATCAGGCTTTAAGGAATTTAAAGCGGAGGCTGTTATTGATAATAATTTAGAAGCTATTGTAGCTGCTATGCAGGATCCTGTTGTGTCAAAGGCCATGAATAGTTCTACTATGGAGATCAAAGTTTTGGAGGAAAGTGAGACACGACGAGTTCATTATGTAGCATCGGACGCTCCCTGGCCGGTTTCTGATCGGGATGGTGTTTTCCTGTTTGAATATTCTTTTCTTCCTTCTTCCGGGGCAGTACGGGTGGATCTGGGATGTCTACCGGATTATCTTCCTGAAAAAACAGATAGGGTTCGGATCAAAAAAAGTAAAGGGTATTGGTTATTCACGCCTTTAGAAAATGGACAGGTAAAAGTCTTTTATCAGTTGCATGTGGAACCCGGAGGAAATATTCCGGCCTGGTTGGCTAATTCGAGTGTGGTGGACACTCCCCTTTCTAATATTTCTGCTCTTCGTCGTCATTCTAAAAAAGATAAATATAAAAATCGACATTTTGACTTCATAAAGTCATAACTTTGTAAAGTTAAAATGTCAAAAACCCTCAATTTGTACACTTTTAAACGTAAAAAAGTCAGAAAGGCAAAAAATTGAAAAGTCAAGAAGGTAAAAACTACTTGGGCAGCTCAATTTTATTTTTAGAAAAGTGTTTTTCCAGAATTTCATTTAATACATCCGATTGACGGCGACCTTTTTTGATGGCCAAGAGCTGAAGTTGTATTTTGTTTTCTTCCGTTAGAGCTGTGGTGTATTTTATCCGTCTGATTTCGAGTGGAGGCCTGCCCATTTTTTTGGGTTCAGGTTTCTTTTTTGGAACTGCAGTTTTTCGGGTCGTTTTTTGAGTAGGAGGTTTTCTGGGTTCTTCTTTTGTTGTTTTTTCCGGTTGGGTGGTCTTTTTTACCAGATTTTTGACTTCCTCCGGATCGGGAAGATCCCCTGTTTGCTTTAGGTTAAAACTACTCCTCAGTTTTCTTTGCTTGGCCATGTTTCTAATTTTGACTTTATAACTTAAAAACTTTTTGACGTTATAAAGTTATTAATTTTTTACTTCCCTGTCGTAATTTTAATAAACTCTTTCAACCAAATTACAAAATTGATCTGATCATTCCCGGAGGCATCTTCCTTAAAAAAACTTGTTACGGTATCTGTTTCTGCAAATAAAGCGTAATCATTCAGGTTGTTTTTCATGAATGGAATTTTCGTCATCCTGCGAATTTCATCTACTTCACGCATCAAATGACGGTTCATTTTAGAACGGATCCGAAAGCGATTGACAAAGCCCAAAATCTGGAGCGGGCGAGGGGAGTTGGCTCGCTGTTCCTGCACCTCAAGTGCAAATTTTAAGTAATCTAATGTGGCATCCAGATTGAAAGAACCCGCCAGGAAAGGCACAAAAAGAAAATCTGCGTAAGCCAAAACTTTACTGATTTCCTGCTGCTCAACATCCATATCAATATCCAGTTTTCCGGCCACATCAATGAAAAGGAAATCATTTTTCTTATCCAGAGTCTTAATTTTGGCCTGTAAGGTCGGAATATTGTAATTAAGTACATCATACGGCAATACACCAGAAAAGTCCTCTAAATCAAAATTACGGGCTTTCACGATGCTTTTTTGGTTATCGCTGTCCACTACAGTCACATCAAAATTGAATGGCTCCTGTGAAAGAGCGTTACTGACCAGGCAGGTAGAGGTGGTTTTCCCGCATCCGCCTTTGGCATTTCCAAAACAAATAATTCTGCTCATGCCACAAAGATAAAAAACCTTTATAACTTTATAACTTCCTGACTTATTTATTTTTAGAATTTGTAACTTATTTACTTTTTGACATCAAAAAGTAAATATCTTTATCGAAAAATATTTTTTGTTTTGAATTTACTTAAAACAAAAAAGGGACCACCACTTTTGTGGCAGTCCCCGGAAAGCAACATTCATTTTTTTGCTTTTCCTAAGATTTTTGGATGTCTTTTTTTAGAAATTTCCAACAACAGCGATTTTAGAAGTTTCTACCTGTTGTCCGATTTGGATAGTCATCA
>JAHDCK010000267.1 GCA_020629915.1 Saprospiraceae bacterium | reverse complement strand
ACAAATCCTGGCTGAACAATACAACGGCACTCCGGGACTTGGAATTGGTAAATTATATATAAAAAAATATAAAAATCTTCCTGCTCCTGTCGTCAGCCGAATCTGGTCTGCGCCCGTTCCGGTTTTTAATTTGGAGGGATCTGATTTTGACAACTATGAACATTTTGCTCCTGCGAGATGGGAAGATTTAGATCAACGGCCTGTTGAAAAAACTTATTTTGATAAAAAAATAAAAATTGATAAATTTTATACAAAAAAAATATCTACAAAAAAATGGCCTTCCGGTTTGTACTTTACGGAGTTTGTGCCAGAGGATCAGACCCAACAAAAAGTAAAGGAGTATTTTTATGTTTATAATAAAAAAGATAACACAACACCCGATAATAGTTTTTTGTATTCCTACTTTGAAAACAAAACTTACCGTCCCGGAGAAACAGCCAACCTGCATTTTCAGGCCGGGTCAGAAAAAATTTATTTGTCCTATGAAATTTGGAATCGCAATCATCTAATTACCAGACAAAGCTTAGAAATTGATGGTTCTTATACATTGGATATTCCTTTATTGGATGATTATATTAAAGGGTTGAATATAATATTTTATTATGGGATAAAAAACAGGAGGTATATTGAAACCAGGAAAATTGAGGTGGTGCCCGATGACCAGCTAAATATTCAGATTGTCTCTTTTAGAGATAAACTGAGAACTAATCAGGGAGAAACCTGGACTTTAAAAGTTTCTGACAAAAACGGAAAAGGGGTGAAAGCAGAAATTGCGGGAACCATGTATGATACGGCTTTGGATCTCTTTGGCAAAAATAACTGGTATGCTCCGGAATATTTTTCTGTAAACAGAAATTTTTCATTCTATGCCATTCCGGGAACAAGTAATTATTTTCCCGATAATTATAGGTTACTCCACACCTCACTTTTTCCAACCCAGTTATTGCCATACGATCGCCGGATTCAGTATAAGTATTTGGAAGTACCTTATTATGCCGGAATCAATCAGAATCCCTTAAAAGGGTGGTTTAGGGCAAGTAAAAATAACAAACAAAATAATTCGTTTCTGGATTCCTATGAGTCCTTGAGTATGAATTCCTTTTGGGGACTGCCGCCATTAACCGTATCTGCGGGTAGTAAATATAAGGAACGTAGAAATGATATTCCTTCTTCTGTTTCGGTTATTGGATCAAGAGAGGGAGAATCTGTTTTAGAGTCTACCCTGATGCTTGAAGCGATTATAAGTGCCCCGGAGAAAGGAGGCAATTCCAATGGGCCGGTCCGGGAAGACTTCGCCGAAACGACTTTCTTCTTTCCCCATCTGCGAACTGATAAAAATGGAAAGGTATTATATAAATTTAAAACAAATGATGCATTAACCCGCTGGAAGATTTTACTTTTTGCCCATACGATGGATTGCAAATTTGGATTAACTGAAAAGGAAATCATTACTCAAAAGCCGTTGATGATTCAGGCATTGGTGCCGAGGTTTATTAGGCAGGGGGATCAGTTTAAAATAACGGCCAATGTCGCCAATTTATCCAGGGAACAACAATCGGGAACAGCTTTTCTCGAATTGCAGGATGAAGAGGAAAATAATATAAATGATTTATTTTCAAATATAAAAAGTACAATTGAGTATGATTTAAAACCAGGATCTTCAAAAACCATCAGCTGGGAAATTAAAGTGCCGGAGGGGTTTGATCCGGGTTTGCTTCGTTATATTGTAAAAGCCGAAACGCCTCAGTTTGCAGATGGAGAAACAGATATGATTCCCGTCTTGCCCAAGCGTAAATTGATTACGGAAACCCTGCCGTTTCAGGTGCGAGGAGGAAAAGATCAGGTTATGAAGTTTACCGCTATAGAAAAAGCTGGCCAATCTCAGAGCCTGGTCCATCACGGAATGTCGGTCGAGGTTTCCTCCAATCCGAGCTGGTACGCTATCCAAGCCATGCCGCAACTCGTAGATGATCCCTATGGTTGTACAGAGCAAATTACGAATAAGATTTTTGCCAATGCGCTTATTTTGGATTTGTTGAAAAAACATCCGGAAATATCAGATATGTTTAAAAAGTGGAAGAATGAGGATAATGTAAGCCTCGAAAGTCCGCTTCTGAAAAACAAGGAATTAAAAAATATTATATTGGAAGAAACGCCTTGGTTAGTGGAAGCGCATGACAATGAAGCCTATCGCAGGAAGATGGCGGCTTTGTTGGATACGGAAAGAGCAGAGGTCGCTTTACAGATTTCCTTAAATGCTTTAGGTCAACGATTGGTGAATACTTCAGGGTATAGTTGGTTTCCCGGAGGAGAGGTGAATCCCTATATGACGGCCTATGTTATTCAGCAGTTGGGAAGGTTGGAGCATCGGGGGGCTATCAGGTTGGATTACAAATTAAAAAATACGATGAAAAGTGCCATCCTGTATTGGGATAAATACTATGAACAAAAATATTTTGAAAGTTATCATAAAATAAAAGAAAAACTAAACTTTGCCAATCGCACGGGAGGAGAGCCTGAAAAAGTACTGATTCAAAAAAGAATGGACGATAAGGTGCTTCCTCACAGAATGATTCAGTTTTTATATGCGCGTTCTTATCATGATAAAAATCCATTATGGGAGAGAGAAGTATTTGATTATTATATGAAAAAAATAGCAAGCAAACCTTCGGAAAATATTTATATATTAGGATTGCAGACGATAATTTTAAAACGCTATGGTTTTTTGAAAGAGGCAAAGGAATTTTATAATATAATAAAATCTAAAATGAAGCAGGACGAGGAGTTGGGAGCTTATTGGGAAAATGAACATTCTTATCAGTGGTATAATCGCTCTACTATTTTGCATACAACCATGATAGAACTTGTAGAAGAAATGGCAATGGATTTAGAATTAATAGAAGAATTGAAAATATATTTATTAAATTTGAAACGAACTCAGAACTGGGGAACGACTCCCGAAACCGCTGCGGCCATTTATGCCCTTGTGAATTCCGGCAAAGACTGGCTCAAAGATGATTTGCCGGTGACGGTCATCATGGGGAATAAAGAACCTGTTGTTTCTAAAGAATATATAAAAAATGAAAATAAATCCCTTGAGGTGGCACAGCCTCAGCGCGGCACTGGTTTTTTTAAAAAGCAGTGGACAGGAGAAGAGGTTAGTCTGGATATGAAGGACATCCGGGTTATCAATCCGAATGAAAGCCCGGCCTGGGGTTCGGTTTACTGGCAGTATTTCGAGGATTTGGACAAAGTGGTGTCAGAAGTAAATACACCTCTTAAAATTAAAAAGAAATTATATGTAGAATCGGGGAGTGGCTTAGATAAGAAAAATGTTCCTATGGATAAAAATGAGATTCGTTCTGGTGATAAAATTTGGGTCCACCTCGAAATCGAAATAGATCGTCCCATGGAATATATCCATTTAAAAGATCAAAGAGCTGCCGGACTGGAGCCTCTGCTCACCCTAAGCGAGCGAAAATACGAAGGAGGACTCAACTATTACCGTGTTTCCCGAGACCAAGCCACGCATTTCTTTATGGATAAAATAATGCCTGGGAAATATACGATAAAATATCCTTTAAGAGCCACCTTACCCGGAGATTACAGCAATGGCATCGCCACTTTGCAAAGCATGTACGCCCCGGAGTTTTCCGCCCATTCAGAAGGAAGACGATTGGTAATTCAATAGTACAGTGGTACAATAGTACAATGTTCTAATATTTAAATATTTTAATATAAAAATTGCACTATTGCATCATTGCACTATTGAATCCTTTTCCTGCATTTCAAAGAAAACACCAGCGGAATTGGCGGATGCCCTTTTGGTAAATGATACCAGCCTTTGTCATCTTTTTCTAAGAAAGAAAACATCTGGTAGAAAATAGAAGGGTATTCCTTAAAGGAAACAATTTCAAGGCCATTATCCAGAAGTGCGGTCATGATTTCAGATAGTGACCAGTGCCATTCAAAAGTATGATTTTTGGCGATGTAATCCGGGTTGGCATAATCCGGCCAGTCGTCGTCCCATTTGTAGGGATACGGATTATTAAAATACGTGTATTTTATATCTAACCTTTTATTGTCTTTATCTTCTTCCAGCATCATGGCAGCTGGATGACTTTCCTGAATGAAAAAAGTACCATCGGGCTTGAGAGAGTCAGATATAATTTTTGCCCATTTGTTGAGATCGTTTAACCAGCACAAAACGCCCTGAGAAGTATAGACAATATCAAATTGCTCATCGAGTTTTTCTTTTATATCATAAACATTAGAATGTATAAACCGGGCCTCCAGTCCCAGTTCGTCCCGAAGCTGCCTGGCAAATTTCAGGGAATCTTCTGAAAAATCCACACCGGTGACTGTCGCCCCATCCAATGCCAGGGAAAGGGTATCGCTGCCAATATGACATTGCAGGTGTAATAATGTTTTATCTTTTATGGGATAAAGTTCACTTTGTTGGCGGATGTCGATGAGTGATTTTCCGGCGCGAAGAGGAGCGAGGTTGTAAGAGTCATAGTGGACACTTGCCACTTCATCCCAGAATTTTTGGTTTTGAGCCATCGCATCACCTTTACTTATATTAGAATCCTGATTTATCATTTTTATAATATTGATTTATTTTAAATTAAAAATAGCCATTTGTGTCGGAGTTCCATACTTTTCATCTTCTGGGCCAATTCCTTTGAAATTTACAGTATAGTTATATTTATTACAAATATTTGTAGCCCAATCCTGAAACTCCTTCCTCGTCCATTCAAAGCGGTGATCGCTATGTCGAAACTTTCCTTCAGGTAATGTTTTAAATAAAATATTAAATTCTGAATTGGGTGTTGTGATGATGACAGTGTTGGGTTTTGCAAATTCAAACACTACGCGTTCCAAAGCCTCTAAGCGAGAGGGTTCTATATGCTCGATGACTTCCACAAGGACAGCGGCATCAAAATTTTCCAGTCGATTATCCTTGTAAATTAAAGAACCTTGTATGAGTTTAATTCTGTTTCGTTTTGCAGGGGAAGCATCTTTTAAATATAATCTTTCGGAGGCCATTTGCAATACCCGATGGGAAACATCCATCCCGACAATGTTTTCCAATTGATTTTCTTTCAGTAATAATTGTAACAATTTCCCGGAACCACATCCCAAATCCAGGACGCTTTTGGCATTGGAATGCAAGACTTCTTTCAATACGGCTTCCAGTCGTTGTTGATTTAAAGGAATTTTATTAATATGTGTAATATTTTCCTCTAATTCTATTTCCTGCAAATCTTTTTCTGATTCCTTGGAGTTTTCGGGTTGGGTTTCTTCCATCAAATCAAGGGCTCTTTTGGCCATTCCACGCATAAATTTAAAATAGCGATTGACGATGAATTTTTTGTTGGGATGGGTTTCCAGCCAGCCTTCTCCCTTTTCCAGTAATTTATCAATTTCATGGTCGTTCAGCCAGTAGTGTTTGTCCCCATCCAGCACCGGAATTAAAATATATAAGTGCCGAAGCAATGTTTTAAGGGTCGTTTTCACTTTTAAACGAACATCAAAATATCTGCTCTGACCCCATTCCGGAAATTTTTCGTCCAGCAAAACTGAAGTGGCTTCGATAGAATATCCTAGTGGCTCAAACAATGCTCTAAGACGGTTTTCTCCACCCGAACAAGGCAAGACCGGGAGATGAACTTCCAGCTCCAATTCCTTCTCCGGCAGTTTTGGTTTATCTTTGCAATGTCCGTTGAGGGCAGAACTGTAGGTAGCTGTCAGGGCTTTGCTCATAAAGGACGACGCCACATAAGGCCGGTCGTTGACATAGGGTTGCAAAACAAATCCTTCCTTTTGCCGACCAGAATGACCACGGGAAAGAATGACCGGATCGATTTCAAGTACGAGGGTAGCGGTACAACGCTCTTCACTGACCTCCGGATAAAAAACCCGGGTTTGACCGTATGCCGACAGTTTAAAAGTTTGGATTTTATCCGGATGCTTATGCAGGAGCCAACTCAAATCCGTTGCGGGAATTGTCGTATTTGTGATACTTAAAATCATTTTGTAAGGTAGGTGACTAAAGGGCCTGTTTAATAAAATAAAATTTTTGCTAATTTAGTTATAAATTAAAAAACCTGTGCTGAATTTAGTATTAAATAAAAATTAATTTGAATAAAATAATTATTGGATGGGTTCTTTTTTGGTTTACAGTTCCGCTTTGTAGCCAACCCATTTACATAAATGAAATAATGTCAGCAAATAGTTCCATGCTGGCTGATGAAGATGGAGATTTTTCGGATTGGATAGAATTATATAATGCCAGTGAAGAGGCCGTTTCGCTTCAGGGAATGGGTTTGTCAGACGATGAATCAGAAAAATTTAAATGGGTTTTTCCGGATTATGAAATGCCTCCAAAATCCTTTTTGGTTGTTTTCGCATCAGAAAAGAATCGTTTATCCACTGAGTTGCATACCAATTTTAAAATCGATCGGGAGGGAGAACGTCTTTTTCTGACCAGAGCGAATGATATCCTTTTGGACGAAATGCCTTCGGTAGAATTGGATGAAAATTTTTCCTTTGGCAGCCCGGTAAATGGCAATCAGGAAAGAACTTTTTTGCCATTTCCTACACCTGGTTTTTCCAATATCATGGAAGAAATTTCTTTTTCACATTCCAGAGGATTATATGATAATCCTTTTTATTTAATTTTATCGGCTTCAGAAGGAGTAGAGATTTTTTACACCCTGGATGGCAGCGATCCTTCTCCGGGTAAACTTAAATATAATAATTCAATAAATATTAAAGATC
>JAHDCK010000266.1 GCA_020629915.1 Saprospiraceae bacterium | reverse complement strand
AAAATATAAGCAATTTTCAAATTTCAAATCCTTAAAAACAAAAAAGGCAGAATGATTCATTCTGCCTATCTGGTTATAATAAATGTATTTTAATATTATAAAAAAAACAATTTTTGCAATTTATGCGGCTTTAAAGCCTTGATTTTTTGTTACTTCTTTATCAGGAAAAAGTAAAAGAAGTATATTTTTTACTTTAATATATAAGGTCATTCCTGATTATAAATAAAAGTAAAAAACTTTTTACGCTCCTTGCCCTTTATTCCTAAAACCAATTGTCTTCTTATTAAAGATAAACCCACTCTTATCCAATTTGAAGGATTCCACATCCGCCAGCGTGACCAAATTAATAATCGCCGGCTCGCGCTCGTCAACCGGAAGGGCAGACAATCGAAGGTTCTGATTTTTTATCGCTTCCGTAATGATATTGCGAACCGTTCTTGCATTACCAAAATACTTGTCCCGGAACTCATGTAGAAAACTCAAATATTTTTTTAAGTGTTCTTCTGCCTCCGGAGCCAACAACATTTTTTCTTCCTTCAACATCAACTGAGCAATCTCATACAATTCTGCAGGCTCGTAATCTTCAAATTTTAATATTTTATCAAAGCGAGATCGAAGCCCCGGATTAGCCTTGAGGAACGCCTCCATATTGTCCGGATAACCCGCTACAAATATAAAAAATTCTCCTCTGTGATCCTCCATCCGTTTGAGAATCGTCTGTATCGCCTCCGAACCAAAATCACCCGTTTGACCATTTCCACGACCAGAAGTCAAGGCATAAGCCTCATCAATAAATAAGACACCACCCATCGATTCCTCGATCTTTTCAGCCGTTTTGATAGCCGTCTGACCCACATAACCTGCTACGAGTCCCTGCCGATCCGTCTCTACCATGTGACCTCTTTCCAGTACGCCGAGTGCTTTGTATATTTTCGTTAGAATACGAGCGACAGTCGTTTTTCCCGTACCCGGATTTCCAATGAAAACGGTATGTAAAAAGAATTTATTTAAAACATTTCTACTTGTTTCCCGGTAAAAACGCACCAACTGAACGAGTTCGTCAATTTGCTTTTTGATGCCTTTCATTCCGATGAGGCGGTTGAGCTCTTCGAGTGCTTCTTCCAGCAAACGCTCGTCCACCGGAATATGTGGCAATTCCTTCGCAGGAGTCACTTTAATTTTTTCTACATCTCTCAGTTCCACGATGGACAATTCATCATCGCTCAATCCTCTCGGATTTTCTTTGGACATCACCCGTAGGCCGAGGTTAATTTTTGCTTGCTCCATGATGTCAAAAACAAATCGCGCATTTCCAAACGTCCGATCCCGGTTTCGGAAAGCCTCGGTGATAAGTTCTTCGATACGAATTTGACCTTCCTTAGTCAGGCGAATGCTTTTCATTGTAGCAGCGTATTCGGCAATGCGTCCTAATTCCTGCGGTAAATAATCTGAAAACTCAAAATATAATTTAAACCTGGATTTAAGCCCCGGATTCGATGCTAAGAAATTGTGCATTTCCTTGGGATAACCTGCCACGATTACCGCCATATCTCCTTCGCCGTTCGACATTTCCTTCACCAAAATTTCAATCACTTCCCGACCAAAATCTTTGCTGTCGTCATTCGTTCTTGCCAACGAGTAAGCTTCATCAATAAACAAAACTCCCCCGCGTGCTTTCTCAATCGCTTCCTTCACCTTAGGAGCCGTTTGCCCGATGTATTCCCCGATGAGATCCACCCGATCTACTTCGTGAACGTGTCCTTTAGAAAGCAAACCCATTTTTTTATACAATTTTCCCATCATTCCGGCGACGGTGGTTTTCCCTGTTCCGGGATTCCCGATAAAAACGGAATGCACATTTATTTCTTCGTTCTCCTCAAATCCTTTTTCCTTACGTAATTGTAAAAATTGTATATATTTTGCGTGATCGCGCACTTTTAATTTAATTTCCTGAAGCCCGATAAGCGCATCCAGTTCCTTCATCACATCCTCGAAAGTTTCACTTTCATCCATTTCGGGAGATAACACCACAGGAGCCTGACGATTGGGAAGAATCACCCCGGAAACGCCATCTTCAAAATCTTCTTCTACTTCAAAAGGAACGATAGCGAGCAGATTATCCATGAAAATCAACTCAGCGGTATAGCGATCCTTCCGCCAGGAGCCTTTTACATTAGAACCCCAACCAGCAGATATTTTTATATATTCGTCTTTTTTCTCTACACGTTGCAGCCGGACGACCTGCCCTTTGAGTTCTCGGGCATCATTATAGAATTTGGTAAACAGTTCGCACTGCCAGCTTTTGGCATTGTATAAATTTTCTAATATAATTTCTACATAAATATAACGGGTTTCCTCGGCACTAAACGTTTTAAAATACTGCCGATCCTCCTCCGCTACATCATCATAAGACCCTTCGTATAATTTCAGGGATTTGACTTTCAGGTAAGGATTGTCTTCACTGACCGGCCCTCCGGTATCTTCTACATAAAAATACTTCGTCGCCACCTTTTGACCTTCCACCCAGGCTTCCCAGTAATAGGTGCCTTTTTTCCAAAACGCCCCTTGTTTTTTATTGCCCCAGCCTTCGCGGATATAGACAATATTATCATATTTGCTCACCTTGCGGCGGAAAGGGAGGCTGCACAATTCCTTGCGGCCTTTCTTGAGTGAGTAGCATTTGAGTTCTACATCTACTTCCCAATCCTGCTCGTCGAAAAGTTTATTATAAAACGACAATTCAGCGTAAATATAGGTACACTCATACCGATCGAAAACCTGGCGATACTTTTTCTTGTTATCCGCCAGCCATTCGGTAGAGGCGTAAACCTTAAGTTCACGGAATTTGTACTTCGTAAAATTTGGATTAAAAGACATTAACAACTTGAGTTTTAAATACGATTAGAGCAACAAACAAGGTAAACCTTTTTTGGGATTAGGGTTAAATTTTAGAAGAAAAAAACATCCTTTTTCCAAAAATGACAGGATAAATGTCCATTTTTTATCAAATTGGAATGGGATTACTCCCTGTTTAACGCAATTTTCTGCTTTTGGGGTTCAAAAATCGGGCTAAATTTTTCCACAAACTTATAATTTTTAAAAATGTCAGTTCTCTTAAAAACCATTGCCGCTTATTTTTCAGCTATTCGTTTTATTTTTAAACACCGACTTTATTATTATATTTTTATTCCGGGTATCATAAGCTTTTTGGCTGGTGGATTACTCTTGTATCTGGGTTGGACTTTTACCGATAATATTGGCCTTTGGCTGGCTGGAATGTATCCGGATAATTGGTGGGGGAGCAATTGGATTGATGAGGGTGGGCAGTATATTAGTTTTGTTTTAATGATAATTTTGTTATTTGTTTTATTTAAACATATTGTCTTGGTTTTTACCGGGCCGTTCATGAGCCAGTTATCCTATAAGACAGAAATGATTCTAAATCCTGAAACAACACCAATAGAAAGAGAATCGGGAATGCTCGCTGATTTTTTGCGTGGATTAAAATTGAGTTTCCGAAATATATTTTTTGAAACGGGGCTTCTGCTGGTACTTTTAGTGCTGGGACTCATTCCCGTTGTCAATATTGTAACTACGGTGCTGGCATTTATCGTTTCCGCCTATTACGCCGGCTTCGGGAATTTGGATGTCACCCTTGAACGTCGGTTTTCCTTTTCAGAAACGGTTTCTTTTGTTAAGAATAATCGTCTAATGGCAACAGCAAATGGGGCTTTGTTTTTGGCTATTTTGTTAATTCCCGTAGCAGGTGTTTTTCTCGCTCCTGCGTTGGCGACGGTTGCAGCCACAAAAATTTTATTAGAAAATAAATTATAATAAAAATGAGGTTGCAACTAAAAGTCACAACCTCATTATCACGCAGACACGCTCTTATGCCTATCGTTTATATTTATACTAAAATTCTATCTCGATATCACAAACTTCTCCGTATGACTTCCTTGTTCCGTTTCCAAAACCAGGTAGTAAATTCCAGACGGCAGTTCCATAAAACGCATATTTTGCTGCCAGGAATTTCCTTTGGAAGCGGCCTCAAAAATTTGTTGTCCTAAGGAATTATAGGCCTTCAAATTCATGTTTGTAAAATAATTCAACTCAATATTTATCCAGAAATCTCCATTAGAAGGATTCGGGCTGAGTTCAATAGATTCCAGCCAGGACACTTCATTAGCATTTGTAACACCAAGATAGGCTTCACCACCACCCACACAATTGTCAGAGTCCGTTACCTGAACCGTATAAACACCTGGACTTAATCCTTCAATCGTTTGAGTAACAGCCCCGGTAGACCAGAGGTATTCATAAGGTGGATTTCCTCCAAACGGATTGGCTGTAATTGAACCATTATTATCATTTGAAGTGGATAAATCAAAAGAAACTATAATGGGATCAGGTTCCAAAATTTCAACTGTGGTGAAGGCTTCACAATTATTGGCGTCAGAAATCAAAACAGAATAAATTCCGGCTGACAGCCCATAAATGTTTTGAGTGGTTTCTCCCGTATTCCAAATAAAATTATAAGGTGGAATACCTCCGGATGGATTCACCTCAATATAACCATCGTTTCCATCATTACAGGTTACGTTTTGATCGACAATTGTAAAGGTCGGTGGATTATTATTACTAGTGACGTCTACAGAGTTGGATAAAACACATCCAAAAACATCAGTAACGGTTACAGAATAATTTCCAGTAGGAAGATTAGAAATTGATGCAGTAGTTCCCCCAGTACTCCACAAATAAGTATAGGGCGGATTTCCATTTTCAACATTGGCTTGAGCCGACGCACCAGAAGGTCCGCAGGTAAAATCAAAACCTTCTACAAATAAATCCATTATACAAGGACAATCAAATACAATTTCAACAGAATCTACAATAGAACACCCAAACGCATCATTGACTGTTACAAAATAGGTTCCGGCATTTAAGCCTGTGATAAAGGATTCAGTAGAATTATTGGACCACAAATAGGTGTATGGATCAGAACCTCCGGTGGGAAGGGCCTCTGCAACTCCATTGTTCAATTGACAGGTTTCTGGCAAAGAATTAAACCCAACTGATTGAATTCCCGGAACATTGCCTAATGATACACCATCTACTATGCTACAACCATTGGCATCTGTGACTGTAACAATGTAAGTGCCGGCTTCTAATCCATTTAAATCAGCCGAAGAACTATTATTTGACCATTCATAAGTAAAAGGCATTGTGCCCCCATTTACGGAAGTTGAAATAAATCCATCCATTTGATCACAATGTTCGTCTTCAAAAACAAAACTCAGCGAATCAATTCCCGGCAAACCAAATACAGTTGTATTGGCCGTAAACACACATCCTAAACTATCGGTTATGGTAACAAAATAATCTCCTTCCACAAGATTAAAAATAGAACTGGTCGTTTGGAGATTTGACCAAAGGTAGGTGTAAGGCATTGTCCCGCCAAACGGATTGGCTGTAGCACTACCTGAAATCTGCCCGCAAGTATCTGGAGTAGTAGTGATAAATACATTTGAAATGCCCCCTAAATTCATAACGTCAACTGAGGTTGTTCCCTGACAACCAACGGCATCAGTTACGGTAACTAAATAATTTCCGGCAGTCAGTCCAACAGCTGTTTGTGTTGTTTGATTATCTGACCACAGGTAAGTAAACGGGGCTGTTCCGCTAGCCGTAGCAATTGCCGTTCCATCCTCCAATCCACAATTTGCCGGAGTGGAAGTGCCAGAAACGGTCATTTCAGTAACAGAAACGGCATCAGCAAGCGTTAATGTATCTGTCATACAACCATTGGTTGCTATAAGCGTAACGGCATAATTACCGACGGCATCATATTGAACGGTAGGGTTCAAATCCGTACTTGTGGCTGGATTTCCGCCGGGGAAGAACCATTCAAAGGATTGACCATCTGTAGAATTATTGGTGAAACCAGTACTTCCACCTGCACAAATGGTTAAGTTGTTTATATCAAAATCTACTATAGGTGATGTCCCTAAAACAGGGAAAATAAAATGGGAGATATCTATGCCCCAACCGCTGGCATCATTATAGTTATGCCAGGAATTATCCGCCCATTGTTCCCAGCCTGTTCCCGTTCCGGGAGCCATATCTGTAAACTGATTTGTTACAATCGCTGCTGTGTCTCCGGGTGTAGTTGGTAAAATTGCTCCTACAAAAAATTCATTAGATGGGGGCAAGGCAATATTAGATGGAAATTCTACAAAATAGGTAATCCCACCTGCATTCAGGTTATCCTGAATATCTTGAAGTAGAATGGTTGTAGAACTTAACATAACTCCTGGCGTTCCACCTGTTCCATCCCAAATAGCCGCTTGTAAAGAAGCTCCCGGAGAGGCAATAGTTATTCCTTCAAAATAAAAATAAGCACCTTTTATATGTGTTTGTACCCCAGCATAATTATAATAATCCGCTTTCGCTAAATCTCCAAATTCGTTGTTACCAGAAACCCAACCTGCATTGAATGGATAAAGGGCTGCAGTATCTGTCGCTAAACTAAAATTACTAATGGTGTCACAATCTGAAACACAATTGTTTAATATGAGGGTGCTTTGAGTAAAACTACAACCCATCGCATCGGTTACAGTTACGATATAATTCCCAGATGATAAATTAGAAATTGATGCTGTATTAGCCAAATTTGACCATAAAAAAGTATAAGGCATCATTCCTCCAACAGGATTGGCCGTAGCCATTGCATTAGCTTGATTACAATCTTCTATAGTAGAAGAAATAGTTAAATCTGTAATTCCTGTCGAACCAGCAACAGTAGCAGAAGTCGTGAAAACGCAACCGAGATTATCGGTTACAGTAACCTCATA
>JAHDCK010000265.1 GCA_020629915.1 Saprospiraceae bacterium | reverse complement strand
TACATCGTGCCAAATTCGCTTATCTCAATAGCATGATTAGGATAATTGTAAATGGGATGGCCTACAAACATGGACTGGGCTTCTGCTAAACTTTCTGCTGCTACAACAGAGTATCCGGTAATAAAATTTTTACCCGGACTCCAGGAATTTCCGTCTCTACTTTCATTCGCAGGATTAAGAGATGACCCTAAATCTACGATGCGGTCTCCGTATTTTTCTTTCCATGCACCCCAGGGCGCCATAGCCTGTGCGATTTGTTCTTCTGTCATTTCGGGTGCAGGTTGGTGGGCTCCGGAGGTGTTGTAATACAATGCAATAAATTTTTTCATCATTATAAAGTTTTAGTTAAAAATTAAATTCACCCTTATAACGAAGCTAAAATTCTAAAGGGGGACAAGTGATGAATTTTTTTAAAAAAAAATGCCACAAGGCATTTTTGCTTTGTGGCATTTCATGGATAAGCAGAAAAATTTTAGCTGTTCTGATTTTCTTCCCGCAGCTTTCTTCTTAGAATTTTACCCACATTCGTCTTGGGCAATTCCTCCCGAAATTCTACAAATTTAGGGACTTTATAACCTGTGAGATTATTTTTACAATAAGCAATCAACTCATCCTTAGATAAGGATTTATCTTTTTTTACCACAAAAATTTTAACTAATTCTCCGGACTTTGCATCCGGTACACCTACGGCAGCTACTTCCAAAACTTTTTCATGAGCCGCCACGACCTCTTCTACTTCATTTGGGAAAACATTGAAACCGGAAACCAGGATCATATCTTTTTTTCTATCTACAATATAGAAAAAACCATCCTCGTCCATTTTACCAATATCTCCGGTACTCAACCATCCGTCCTTTATTGTTTGAGCCGTCGCATCCGGGCGATTGTAATAACCTTTCATCACCTGCGGTCCTTTCGCCTGAATTTCTCCAACACCATTGACGGGTTGGATTTCGCCACCATCTCCCATTATCCTCAAATCAGTGGAGGGAATTGGCATTCCAATAGAGCCAATTTTACCCGTTCCGTCAATTGGGTTGACCGTCAAAACCGGAGAAGATTCTGTCAGTCCGTAACCCTCCGTCAGGGGAATACCTGTAATCTGTTGCCATTTTTCAGCTACGACCTTCTGCACAGCCATTCCACCTCCTACCGTAATTTTCAAACTGGAAAAATCAATATTTGAAAAATCAGGATGGTTATTTAATCCATTAAACAAGGTATTGACACCTGTCACCAGGCTAATGGGATATTTTTTAAATTCTCCAATCAACGATTTCAAATCTCGTGGATTGGTAACTAAAACATTCAATGCTCCTACCCGCAGCAGGGCTAACCCATGCACTGAAAAAGCAAATATATGATACATTGGCAAGGGACAAAGTGCGACTTCTTTTCCTTCATCCAGAAAGGAAAACATAGCCGATTGAATTTGCATGAGATTGGCCACCAGGTTTCGGTTGGAAAGCATGGCTCCTTTGGAGACCCCGGTGGTGCCGCCCGTGTATTGCAAAGCCACCGTATCATCCGGTTGAGCATTCAGTGGCGGAAGTGTAAACTTCTTTCCCTGGCTCAAGGCATCCGAAAAGGAAACCGTATTTTGAAGGTTGAAACTAGGAACCATCCGCTTGACATACTTCACGACGAAGTTGACGATTTGCTTCTTGGGAAAAGAAAGCATTTCACCTAAATCCGTTACAATGATTGTTTTTATATTCGTTTCACCTATAATTTGTTCTAAATTAGACGCGAAGTTACTGGCAATGACAATGGCCTTAGCACCGGAGTCATTAAACTGGTGCTTCATTTCTCTGGGCGTGTAGAGCGGATTGGTATTTACGACAACCAAACCAGCCCGAACCGCTCCAAATAAGGCGATGGGATATTGCAATAAATTGGGCATCATTAGCGCAATGCGATCCCCTTTTTCCAATCCTCTGGACAAAAGATAAGCTCCAAAGTTTTTGGAATATTCATCAATTTGAGCGAAGGTCAGTTGTTTACCCATATTGGCGTAGGCGGGTAATTTTTTATATTTTTTAAAACATTCTTCCACCAGTGCGGCAACATTGGGATAGGCATCCGGGTCTATATTTGCCGGAATACCCTTGGGATAGTTTTTTAGCCAGGGACGTTCTTCCATTTCAATTTTAGATTATTATAATATATTTATTGAAAGTTCATCTGCATTATCGGCAAATGCAGGACGGGTAAAGATAAAAAAAATCCCTTGCGAATTTATAATCCACAAGGGTAACGAGAGATTGATTTCCTTCTCACAATATGGTAAAGACGGAAAATTAGTTGTAGCATCAACTTAAGCACCTTAAAGAGATTCCGCCTCGTAATCTAACTCTCGCAAAAAACTCCATTAAACACATCTCAAATGTAGAAACATTGTTCTTCATTTTTAGACGAAAAAAATCAACTTCTTACATTTTCAAAGTATCATTCTATCCGCAATTATTTCTTTTTCTTTTTCTTTACTTCTATTTTTCGCATTAATACAGGATAAGCGGCCTCATTAAAAACAACAAACTGGTATTCTCCTTCAGGAATTTGCTTCAGGCTGAAGTACCATTCCTCCTTTTCATTTAAAATAAATCCTTCCTGGATTTTTTCAGGAGAGCTATACAGCATCATTTTATAAGTTCCGTTTTGTTGGCGGGGTAGCGTGATATGAAGTTCTCCATCCTTGAACAAAAGTGGATCAATAGCTCCTTTCTTATCTTTTTTGTCTGCCTTTGGCCAGATGATGACGATATCTTTTCCCCGAAGTACAACAGGTTCGGGATCCATTTCCAACCACAAAGCCGCCGGGGCCTCAGCCAGAGTATCTGTCGGTTGATTTCCTCCTCTTTTGTCCTGTGCTTGCAAGATGTATGGTAGAAAGATACAGCATAAAACAAGTGCAATGGTAAAAAAGCAGGTTTTCCACAACTGGAATAATTTGATTTTCATCTTAGGTATTGTTTTAAAAAAAATTCAAAATGTAAACGTAAAGGAGGGACAAATCCATTGATTCAAAGAAAAGGAGTCAAACATTCCTATTTCCTAAATAAGTCCATGTTCTTTGAGTAAATATTTTGGGTGGGGATTTCAGTATTCCTGAATTTGAGTAGCTGTTTACAAGTGCAAAATATTGAATTTAAAAATATCCACAACTTTGTTTTATAATTAATCTTACATACTCAAAATGTATTTTTTTATTAAAAACTGTTCCTTTTCAGATATTCTACTGTCTTAATAATACAAGCATTGTTCTGATTTTAAACCCACACTATCTAACCTATGCGTTATCAGTTAACACAACTGATTCAGGGACTAAGTAAAGAGGAAGTTCGGATTTTTAAAATCCATAGCTCCCGCTTTAACCAAAAAGGCAAAGAGAAAAAACTTCTGCTTCTCTTCGATTATATTAGAAAAGAAAAATATGATGAATACGATGATAAGCTGCTAGTCAAAGTCTTTCCCGATAAAAACAAGAACGGATACTACCGTTTAAAGAACCGCCTGATTGAAGAAATAGAAATCAGCCTTGCACAATTACACCGCAAGAAGGATGAGGAGTCCAAAATATATCATCTGCTTCACCTGGCTAAAATTTTCTCCTACAAAGTTCACTACAAGCAGGCAGCTAACTATTTGAAAGAAGCAGAAAAAATAGCGATCAAGCTGGAACACTATGAAATTTTAAATATAATTTATAAAAAATTTATAGAACTCAGTCGTGCAACTTCTGCTATTAACCCGAATATTTATATAGAAAAAAGAAATCAGCTTTTTACACAAAAAGCCAAAGTGCAACACTTCGAAGATGTGTTGGCCAAAGTCAATCATCAACTTCGCCGGACTAACTTCTCGAAAAGCCCGGACATCCACGAGACCTTGAAAAAAACACTGGATGCGCTTTCTCTTGATCAGCAACTCGTCGAGTCTCCAAAAATTCAGTTTTTTATCAATCGCTGTGTTCGGGATACCCTGGTACAGCAAAAGGATTTTAAATTGCTGGCAAACTACCTGACGGAAACGTATAAGGAATTTGAGCAAAGGAAGTTTTTCAACCGTTCTACCCATGAGGAAAAAATCATTATGATCTCGTGGCTTATCAATGCGCTTACCAAAAGCAATCAATTTGATAAAACAAAAAATTATATAGAATTATTAAGTAAAGTGCTCAAAGAATTTAATGGTTTGTTTTACGATAAATATATTTGGCTATTGCATCAAACCACTATTATCACCTATACTTATACCAACCAGCCGGACAAGGCCATCCAACTTTTATTAAAATTACTTCAAGATAAATCCCTGGAAACATTATATCTTTATAATATATTTGTTCATGTAAATTTAGCTTCTTTATATTACTGCAAAAATGATATAAATCAAGCTTTGACTTATCTTGCTGCCATTCTATTTTCGGATCACTACAAAAAATTATCCCCGGAATGGCAAACGAATATTGCCATTTTTGAAATTATGCTCCGGCTGGAATCCGCCGATTTTCAATACGCCTCTAATCGCCTGTCAGAAATCAACCGAAAGATGCTAAATAAATCCTCGTCGGATTTAAAAAGAAAAAAGTGTTTTACTTATATTTTAAAGAAAATTTCAAAAACACCGCGCCCTTATAAGGACAAAAAAATCCTTGCCCTCATCGATGACTTTATTACAGATTCACCGGAGTACGAACCCGGCTCCAATGAGGTGGTCAACTATAAGCTGTGGCTGGAATCTAAAATATTGAAACAACCCTACTATCCGCTCATGTTAAAGGCATTTCGCCAGGCAGATTAACTGCTTTCTTTCAGCCTGTAAAAATTTCTTACTTTTGCGAATCATTTTCAACCCGAAAATGTTTTCAAAAGAAATTCCTATAAATTTATGCAACATTCTATCCGACAATTTTCAAAACACGAAGGAGAAAGTGTCACTATCAAAGGTTGGATTTCCAACAAAAGAGAAAGTAAAACGAATATCTTTCTCGTCGTGCGGGACGGCTCCGGCTTTGCCCAGGCGATTGTTTCTCTTGATGATGTAGGCGAAGAACAATTTGAATCCGCCAAGCGATTGACTCAGGAAAGTTCAGTCGAACTCACCGGGAAAGTTATCAAAGACGAAAGACAAATCGGCGGCTACGAGCTTCACGTTGAAAAACTCAATATTATTCATATTTCTAAAGATTATCCCATTTCCAATAAGGCACATGGTGTAAAATTCCTGGCAGATAATCGCCACCTGTGGTTGCGTTCCCGCAAGCAATGGGCCATCATGCGCTGCCGCAATGCCATCATCATGGCCATTCACGATTTTTTCCAAAGCCGTGGATTCGTTCAAATGGATTCTCCCCTGCTGACGGGAAGTGCTTGTGAAGGAACGACGGATTTATTTGAAACGGAATTTTTTGGGAAACCGGCTTTCCTTTCTCAGTCCGGACAGCTCTATGCCGAAGCGACGGCAATGGCGATGGGTAAGGTTTATACCTTCGGGCCGACCTTCCGCGCTGAAAAATCAGACACGCCCAGACACCTCGCCGAGTTTTGGATGATAGAACCGGAAATGGCTTTTTATAATAATGAAATGAACATGGATTTGATAGAATCCTTCACCCGACACGTTGTTTCGCAGGTAGTTGAAAAGTGCCAACTGGAACTCAATATGCTGGGACGGGATATTGCAATGTTGGAAAAAGTCAACCAGACCTTCCCTCGTGTTACCCACTCCGAGGCCGCTAAAATTTTAAGAGGAGAAGTAGAAGTCAACGGCAAAAATGCCATCACGGTTCAGGAGGAAGATTTGGCGGCAGCCAAAAAAGCCATCGAAGAAAAGCAAGCCAAAATCGAGGAGAACGAAGCGACGATCAAGGGTGGCGTCAAAAAAGGAAAGCGCAACTACCTCCAAAACCAAATCGATCAGCTCAAAGGCGAAATCAAAAAGCTGGAAGAAACCTGTCGCAATATTCCCAAGTGGATTGAATCGGCTAAAAACTTTCCGGATGGAGAGGATTTTGGTGGTTCGGATGAAACGGTTTTGACTCGCGTTTTTGATGCGCCGGTTATGGTTTATAATTGGCCGACCAAAATTAAAGCGTTCTATATGAAGGAAGTGGAAGGCGATCCCACTCATGTAAAAGGGGTGGACTTACTGGCACCGGAAGGTTACGGGGAAATCGTCGGTGGTTCCGAGCGGGAAACGGATATTGATATTTTAATCCGTAAAATTGAAGAACACGAATTGCCGCAGGAGGAATTTGAGTGGTATCTCGATCTGCGTCGTTATGGCTCTGTTCCTCACGCTGGTTTTGGCTTGGGGCTGGAAAGAATGGTGCGCTGGATTTGTGGTTTGGATCACATGCGCGAAACGATTCCTTTTCCAAGGCGGTATGGACGGATTTTGCCTTAGGTTAATTTCTGAACCACGATTCACTTGATTAAAAGATTTTCTTGATTATTACGAAGCGGAGATTCGTATATGTTTTTTATCTTAGTAATCCTTTCATCAGGGGAATCTTGGTTCCCAGCGTATGTTTCGTGGAAGTTGTAAACTTCCACGAACTACTGTTTTTTACGCTTAGGCTTTTTTTGGAAGACTTCGGACATCAGGGTGCGTAACATCAGTTACTTATAACTTTCAATTCAAACAATTTTCCATACTATTACCATTGTCTAAAGGCATAACTTTCAATAAAATTTTCTTCAATATTAATTTTTGACAGTATACAGTAACCATTATTATGTCTCCCTGAGGATGGTAATTTATCAAGGCTAAAAGAATCTTTACTATCTTTAATATACTTAACTAATATAATATCAATTATTGGATTTTCATGATAGTTTGAAAAACTAATTCCTTGTCTTTTA
>JAHDCK010000264.1 GCA_020629915.1 Saprospiraceae bacterium | reverse complement strand
GCTTATGGATATTTTTCTCCGGAAGCCGTATTTAAGGGATGGATAAATAGTCCCGGGCATTGCGAAAATATCATGGATAGAAATTACTCAGAAATAGGTGTGGCCAAAAGCGGAAAATACTGGACAATGGAATTGGGCCGACCCCGCCGGTAAAGTAAATTCATCAAATTTGTCCTTTTCCTATTTTATGTGTTCTTTTGTATTTATTTAGAACTTTACACAACAGGATGATTTCAGCCCGAAATATTTGTAAAAGCTATGGCCAACTCGATGTGCTAAAAGGTGTCAACCTGGATGTCAGCAAATCCGAAATTATTTCAATTGTAGGAAAGTCAGGAGCCGGTAAAAGTACCTTGTTGCATATTTTGGGTACACTAGATCATCCCGACAAAGGGGATTTAATTATCAATGAAACGGAAGTTCATAAATTAGATAAAAAAGCACTCGCACATTTTAGGAATAAACATATTGGATTCGTATTTCAATTTCATCACCTTCTCCCAGAATTCAATGCACTGGAGAATGTCTGCATGCCTGCTTATATTTTAAAAACAAAACCGGAATTGGCAGAAGAAAGAGCCAGGGAATTGCTCGATTATTTGGGTCTGAAGGATCGTATGACGCACAAGCCAAATGAACTTTCAGGAGGAGAGCAACAACGGGTGGCCGTGGCCAGGGCATTGATGAATAGCCCCTCGCTCGTTTTGGCAGATGAGCCTACCGGAAATTTAGATTCCGCTACTTCTTCCGAATTACACCAATTATTAGTAAAATTGAGGGACGATTGGAAACAAACTTTTATCATTGTAACCCATAACCGCGAATTAGCTGCGCTAAGCGACCGCATTCTGGAAATGAAGGATGGTCGTTTCGTAGAAAACTAAATTCTTTATTTAATTTGGAAACAAATTCCTCCACTCCTGAAACAAACAAACCCGAAAAAGAAGTTCGGCAGGCAGCCGTATCTTTCTGGGAAAGCCTAAGGGCGTTTTTCCGGCAAATTCTTGATCTTCGCCCAGGGCTGGATCGGGCAGGTACAGTAGAATCCATCATGAAAAATAAAAAGATGGAGGGTGCTAACGCCTGGTTATTGATTTGTTCCATCATGATTGCCTCCATTGGATTGGATCAAAATTCTCAGGCAGTTATCATCGGGGCCATGCTTATTAGTCCATTAATGTCTCCAATCCTGGGGGTTGGGTTAGCCATTGGAATAAATGATAGAAAATCCCTTTTTCTAGCCGGGCGACATCTTTTAATAGCAGTGGGAATTGCCTTGTTGACTAGTGTAGTCTATTTTTTCCTGACGCCATTTGGGCAGTTTACCGAACAAATGGAAGCCAGAACTGCCCCCACTTTACTCGACGTTCTAATCGCATTTTTTGGTGGAGTAGCCGGGATTGTTTCCGGTTCCCGAAAAGATCAATCCAATGCCATTCCAGGGGTGGCCATCGCTACCGCTTTGATGCCACCGCTTTGTGTGGCTGGTTATGGAATTGCCAATTTTAACTGGCCCATATTTTTGAATGCCTTTTATCTGTTTTTTCTCAACTCCGTTTTTGTGGCCTTTGCAACCTATATTTTTGTAAGATATTTAAGATTCCCATATAAAGTCCACCAGAGTCCAAGTGCAAGAAGAAAGGCAGAAAATTATATATTATTATTTGTTTTATTAACACTTATTCCAAGTTTATATATTTTGTATAATGTATGGGAGGAAGTTTTGTATAAGCAGCGAGCCAAAAATTTCGTAAAAGAATATTTTCAAACCGAAAATCAAAATGCCTATAAATGGGAAAACTATAAAGTAAATGATACCACTAATGTATTGTTAATTTCTCTATGGGGAAAATATATAGATGAAGATTCCTTATATAAGTATAACGATGGGATAGAAAAATATAAACTGGGAAATACCCGCCTTAAACTCAATCAGGTAGATTTACCAGCTCCCCAGGATCTGGACAAATTATCACATGATATTCGACAGGATGTTTTAGAGCAAGTGGAAGCCAGCCAAAAGGAAAAAAACGCAAAAGATATAGAAATAGAAAATCTTCAATTTAAAATAGATAGTCTAAAGAATCAATTTGACTTTTCAAAAGTAAAAAAGGACCTACATAATATGTATCCGGAACTAGAGCAAATTGGATTGGGAATGATGAACCAATCTGATTTTAAAGAGGAAAACAAATCACCTGTTCTATTGATAAAATGGAAGAGACGAACTAAAAATATATCGGATAAGGAAATGCGGATCAAAGCGTATATACAATCCTCCTGTACCCTCGACACATTAACCGTATTAAAATACTAAAAAATACTTTTTATAGAGGCCAGAGCATCTTCCGCAACCTCCATTTGATCTTTTTTACCTACATCCACCCAAATATCTCCATCGTGAGGGTAGGGGAATATATCTTCCGTTTTACATATTTTTAAATAAGCAGAAATGATGGAAAAGGGACCTTCCTGTTCAAGCATTTTGAGCAATCTTGGAGAAATAATATGTATACCGCTGAATGCCCATAAATTCAATACAGAATAGGTAGGGCGAGCCATTTTTACAATTCCCTTTCGCACATTCATCCAGGCGCACATCGGTCCTTCACCTTCCTCGAACAACAAATATCGGGTAGATTTCCGATTGCGGACAGCAAGGGTGGCGATAGCTTTATTTTCCTTGTGAAAGGTCATCATTTTATTGAGATCAATATTAGAGATGATGTCCACATTATAAGCAATAAATGGTTCGTCCCCTTCAAAAAACCATCCTGCTTTTTTCAACCCACCGCCTGTTTCCAATAGTTCATTTGTCTCATCCGAAAAACGAATATCCAGCCCAAAATGATCTTTTTGACCCAGGAAATCCGTGATTAAATCCCCAAAGTGATGAAGGTTGATAATGATTTGCCGAACACCTTCTTTTTTTAATTTTAAAATTGTGTGTTCCAGCAAAGTAGTGCCGCCGACTTCTACCAAAGCTTTAGGCTTGTCATCCGTCAATGGTTTTAATCTTGTGCCTAATCCTGCTGCAAAAATTATCGCTTTCAAGGTCTTTTCTTTTAATTGTAAAAACGGGGTAGCACTCAAAGGTAGGAAACGGAAATTGGGCAAAAAAATTAAGTTACCAACATCCTGTGAATTGATTTTATAATCGAGTGAACAATTCTTTTGAAAAACAGTTTTATGTCAAAACTATTGCAATTCATAACCCTTTGAACTTGTAATAATTATCTATTTTTGACCGATTTTTAAACAAAACCCGATCTTCTCATGAAACGTAACTTTTACCTGGCATTCTTATGCCTTTTTGTTTTTGGCCTAAATTCTTCTTTTGCACAATCCGGTGGACCATTGGACAAAGCACTGGAACATCTTTCAGAAAACTATCAAAAATATAATCTTACGCCAGAGGATATTGCTCATTACCGCGTTAGCGATCTTTACAGCACCCGTCATAATGGCGTAACACATGTTTACCTGGTTCAGCAACATGAAAATATTGATGTAGCTTATTCAATCATTAATATTAACGTTTTACCAAATGGTAAAATATTGAATATGGGAAATCGGTTTGTTTCAGATTTAGTGAGTAAGGTCAATTCAACTTCTCCTGCCATTTCTCCTGAAGCTGCCGTTCAAAGTGTTATTAATCATTTTAAAATAGAAACCAACCAAACACTCCAACTGAAAGAAAGAGTTAGTGACCAGCATTATATTTTTGACAAAGCAGGTGTTGCCTTGGAAGATGTTTCCGTTAAACTGGTTTACCAGCCTCTTGAAAATAAAAAAGTGAGATTAGCCTGGAAAGTTGTTTTTTATGAAATGGATGCCCAAAACTGGTGGAATGCAAGAATTGATGCCGTTACCGGAGAAGTAATTGCCCACCACAATCAGGTGATCCACTGTAATTTTGATGAACATTCAAATTGTACTCATTCAAAAAGTAATTTCAAAAATATTTCAAATTCTAATACAAAAACACTTTCTCCTAATGCTCTAAACACCTATAATGTGTTTGCAATGCCTGTGGAAAGTCCAAACCATGGAAACCGAAGTATCGTTACCAACCCGGCAACCAATGCTTCCCCTTTTGGATGGCATGACACTAACGGCGCAGATGGGCCGGAGTATACTATCACACGAGGAAATAATGTTCATGCTTATCAGGATATTTTTAATAATAATGGTTCTGTAGGAGATGAGCCGGATGGTGGTCCGGATCTTGATTTTGACTTTCCATTAGATTTATCTACTGGCTTTCCATACACCCAGGTTGACCCGGCTGTTGTAAACTTATTTTACTGGAATAATGTTATGCATGATTTGTGGTATGCCTATGGATTCGATGAAGCATCTGGTAATTTTCAGGTAAATAATTACAGCAATGGGGGACTACAGGGTGATTTCGTTCGGGCGGAAGCACTGGATGGAAGTGGGACTAATAACGCAAATTTTGGAACGGGGGAAGATGGCTCTACTGCCAGAATGCAAATGTATATTTGGGGAAATGATCCCCTTCCAACCGGAAGCACAGGAAGTGACAGTTTGATTGTTTTTCCACCAGCTGGTTCGGCTGGAGGCTTTGTGATGGAACAGGGAACTTTTGGAGGAGATTTGCCGGATACAGGCTTGATTGGAAATCTGGTATTGATTGACGATGCTATCGGTGTAACCTCCGATGCTTGTGAAGATGTTGTCAATGGAGATTCTTTAAATGGAAATATTGCCGTGATTGACCGTGGGGATTGCCAGTTTGGAGTTAAAATTTTAAAAGCGGAAAATGAAGGTGCTATTGCTGCTATTATTTGTAATAATGTGGCACCTGGTACTATTGCAATGGGTGCCGGAACAGACGGTGGGCTGGTTACTATCCCTTCGTATATGATGTCGCTTGCAGATTGTAATACCATAAAAATGGACTTGCCGGGTGTTTCCGTTAGAATGCAAAAAGGAGTAGCCCCACCTCTCCCGACACCGGGGCCTAGTGGGTTAGATGGAGATTTTGATAACGGAATTATCGCCCACGAATACACACATGGAATATCCATTCGCCTGACCGGAGGACCGAGCCAGGGAGGATGCCTAGGAAATTTTGAACAAGCAGGAGAGGGTTGGTCAGATTGGTTTGGAATGGTTATGCAAACTACACCTTCCATGCAGGCAGATCAACCCAGAGGAATTGGAACTTACGCAACCGGAGAACCAACTAACGGTGGTGGTATCCGACCGTATCCTTATAGCCGAAATATGAACCTTGACCCACATACGTATGCTGATATAAATAGTGTTTCTGTACCTCATGGTGTCGGTTCGGTTTGGTGTGTAATGATATGGGATTTATATTGGAATTTAATAGATGCTCATGGCTTTGATACAGATTTTTATAATGGAACAGGAGGAAATAATATATGTATGCAACTGGTATTAGATGGATTAAAACTACAACCTTGCAGTCCGACCTTCCTTGATTCACGAGATGCGATTATTGCTGCAGATGTTGCCAATAATAACGGCGAAAATGTGTGTCTGATATGGGAGACTTTTGCCAGACGTGGGCTGGGAGAGAATGCCCAGACGGATGGTGGAGAAAATTTTGACGTGCCAGACAGCTGTGTCAAGACCCTTAGAATTGCTAAGTCAGGCCCGGAAACTGTTGAAGCAGGCGGAACAGCAACTTACACACTTGAAATTTTAAACAATACAGAAAATTTACTGACCAACAGTACAATTACTGATATCCTACCAGCCGGTGCAACTTATGTTGACGGTTCTTCAACTTGTCCAAACACCAGTTTCTCAAGCGGAACTATGGTTATTGAAGTGGGTGATTTAGCTGTAGGACAATCTATTACTTGTAGCTATGAAGTTCAGTTTGCACCTGCGCCTTTTAGTTTCTCATTCTATGGAGATTACATGGAGGATGGAACAGATGACTGGGCTACAGAAACAACGGTTGGAAATTCCCTGTGGGCATTAAACAGTCAGAGTTTTGAAGGAAATTTTGCCTGGTTTGCAGATAATGTGGCCAGCCAGAGTGACCAGCGCTTGACTTTTTCCGCTCCTTTGACCTTGCAGGGAAGCAATCCCGTTCTTTCTTTTTGGCATCGTTATAATACAGAAACCTCCTGGGATGGAGGAGTGGTAGAAATATCCAAAAACAATGGTGTTTCCTGGATTGATTTGGCTCCTGCAATGATTAAAAACGGATACAACAGCGTCCTTCAGCAAAACCCGGACAATGTACTCAGCAATAGGGCAGCTTACAATGGCAACAGCAACGGTTATATTCAAACGCTCATTGATTTATCCAATTTTGCAGATGATGATGTGCTTATCCGATTCCGCATGGGAACAGATGCGGCTACTGGTGGCGATGGCTGGTATATTGATAATATTGAAATTTTAGAAGAGTACCACGAAGCCGTTAATCAGGCTTGTGTTACTTCCCAGGGGGAAAATTCCTGCTCCGAGGTAACTTCAGTTATTTATGGTAATTTAGTCAACAGCAATACCAACCCAACGAATGATTTAGAAGTGTCAATCGCGCCGAATCCAGCTGAGGATTTAATTTATATTACCGTTCCGAATATTTCCGGTGAGGAAGTAGAATTAACCTTAATGACTGTAGATGGAAGGCAATTGCAAAGCAGAAGTTTTTTAGGAATCAACGGAAATATCGAATATGATTTATCCGAATTTTCTACTGGTGTTTATTTAATGAAAATAAAAATAGGGGAGCGAACTGCTACAGAAAAAGTTATTATTTACTAGAATATATCGAATATAAAAAAATCCCACTCAAAACTGAGTGGGATTTTTTTTTTGTTAAATTATAAACAATTTTTTATTATAAATTTTTTATAA